>CALKCC010000223.1 GCA_938082855.1 uncultured Pirellulaceae bacterium
ACATCGTTTTCGCTTTATTTGATAAATACGTAACTCAAATTCAGGAGCAGGAAACCAAAGATGCTGTTGCTCGCGTTCGCGAAGAAATCTTTGGTGAACTAAACATCAATACGCTTCCCAGATTTGCTGATTTCGTCCGGCTTAGTGAAGATCCGGATATTGGATTTGACCAAAAACTTGCCATGGCCATTAGTGGCTGGTTGATGGGGCAGGGTGAAGTCACACAAAACCTGGCGGTCGCGACTTCGCTGTTTGAAGTACGCAACAAAGTACGTGATTATCTGAACAGTGACAATGATGAACAACGCAGTGCCATTCTTAATGACATTGCGGGACTAGAAGGTGGAACACCTGCCAATATCGCTCGATTACTCAATGCCATGAAACCGGCTCCTCCGTTAGTCCAACAAGCTCACGACGATCCATTACATTTTGTCTTTGAGTCGACCGGGGCCGACGGCAAGACGTTTCGCTACCTCGTACAACTCCCACCAGACTATGATGCCTACCGCAAGTATCCGACCATCCTGACATTACATGGAGCGGGGAATTCGCCGGAACAACAAATTGACTGGTGGGCAGGGGACTACAACAAACAAATGGACCTGAGACTCGGACAAGCTTCTCGTCACGGATATATCGTGATTGCTCCGGAATGGACGGACGACCAGTATCAAAGTTCGTATGAGTATTCAGCTCAAGAGCATTCCCGAGTCCTTTACGCGTTGCAGGAAAGCCTACACCGCTTTGCGATTGATACCGATCGGGTTTTTTTGACGGGACATAGCGTCGGAGGAGATGCGGCCTGGGATATCGGACTGGCGCATCCCGACCTGTGGGCTGGCGTGATACCAATCTGTGCCACTGCCGGTAAATATGTCACACGGTATTGGGAAAACGCTAAACACGTTTCCTTCTATTTTGTATCCGGAGAGATGGACGGCAATCGAATTGCTCAGAACGAGCGTGATTTCAACCGCTACTTAAACCGGTCTGGATTTGACACCATGATTGTTGAGTACAAAGGCCGAGGACACGATCACTTTCAGGACGACATTCATCACATGTTTGACTGGATGCGTTTCCATCGTCGAGACTTTGAAGTCTCCGAATTCGAAGTGACCTCCATGCGGCCTTGGGACAATTACTTTTGGTGGACCGAGTTTTCCGAATTCCCGACCGAGTCGATTACGCTCCCACTGGAATGGCCGCCTAGCTCCGCTCGCGCCATGGAGATCGAAGCCAGTATTGGCCTGAATAACCGCATTCGCGTTAAAAGCGCAGCAGCCAACATCTCAATCTTCTTAACGCCGGATCTGGTCGACTTTGAAAAAAATGTCTCACTCAACGTCATCGGACGGGAACGAGTTGTTCCCATCGAACCAAGCGTCGAAGTCATGTTGGAAGACGTACGTTCCCGAGGAGATCGGCAACGCCCATTCTGGGCCCGCTTTGACTTTTCAAGGCAACAGTAAGAGCTCAGTTTTAATACCGAGCCACGTCACCTACGGTACGTTCAGGGAAGACGGCTTCTACGGCTTCGGTCGCCCGTTCCACCATGAACTTCAAATCACTTGCCACGGCGATGAATTGCATTCCTTGTTCGGCGCGACTAAGAGCTCCTTCAGGGTCCATTTCATGGATTCCAGTAGGAGTTCCTACCGCTTTGCCGGCTCGGATGACTTCCTGAATTGCAGCTTCGTGCTCTTCCGCCGACGGAAATGCGCCGTCCTCAGCTCGCATCTGAAAACGCAGGTCATTCGGACCAATGAAAATGGCATCGCAGCCTGGAAGGCTATAAATTGCCTCGGCATTGGCGACCCCTTCCGGGCTTTCTGTCTGCAAGACAACCAATATCTCATCATTAGCCTGAGCCCGATAGTCACCTGCCGTCGCACCAAAATTCAGATTGTGACTTCCACCGCCGACGCTCCGTGTACCTTCCGGCGGAAATTTAGCAGCTGCAATGGCTGCCTTCGCCTGTTCCACAGTATCAACCATCGGCACGACGATGCCCCAGGCACCCGCATCTAAAACACGTTTGATGTAGTGATGGCTTCCTTCAGGCACTCGCGCCAGAGGTACGCAACCTGCATCGGCCACAGCAGCAAACACCTGCTCAGCCTGACTCCAGTCAAAGGCACCATGTTCAATATCCAGAGTCAACCAATCCCAACCCATGCGGGAAAGGATTCGAGTCCCTAGAAAGTTACCCAGCGAAAGCCAAGTCCCAAACGTTGGTTCACCATTTCGTAATTTTTCTTTAACTGGATTCTTTCTCATTCGTAGAATACCTTTACGGTGGGGAGACAGTTGAATTGAATAATACTAGTCTTTCAGACTGAGGAATCACTCTCAAGTCCCCTCCGCAAGAATTCGAAAACTACTGACTTGTTAAATCTACAGCCGGTATCAGACCGATACTTAAATTAGCTCAAAACACAGGGGTAAGGAGCTCCAAAGCATGTCGAATCGAATTTGCAATTCACTGAGCAACCGTCTCAGATTCAAGGCCGCGTTGACGGTGGTTTCTATCTGTACCATTTGGTTGGTACAGCCGGTCGCCGCCCAGGTTGCGGACCGCTACGAAACCGCGCGTAAACAGATGGTAAACACAGCGGTCATCGGAAGCGGAGTAAAGCATGAACGTGTGATTCAATCGATGTTGAAAACACCAAGGCATGAGTTTGTTCCTACGAATATTCGAAATCAGGCTTATTTCGACATGGCCTTACCGATCGGAGGTCAGCAGACTATCTCGGCTCCGTTCATCGTGGCGTACATGACAGAGGCACTCGACCCCAAAGCCACCGATAAGGTTTTAGAAATCGGGACGGGCAGTGGCTATCAGGCAGCAGTCCTCTCTCCATTAGTCCGGTCCGTTTATTCAATTGAGATTGTGGAAGAACTGGGCTACAAAGCCAAAGCGACCTTAAACAAACTCAAGTACGACAACGTGAAAACCAAAGTGGGTGACGGCTTCAAAGGCTGGCCGGAATATGCACCGTTCGACAAGATTATCGTCACCTGCTCGCCGGAGCGAGTTCCCATACCACTTGTGCAACAGCTGCGAGAAGGAGGAACGATGGTGATACCAGTTGGTCAAAGATATCAACAAACGATGTACATCATGCGCAAAACCAACGGAAAGCTGAAAGCCGAGGCATTACGCCCAACCTTGTTTGTCCCCATGACAGGCAATGCAGAAGATAACCGGCAGGTTAAACCAGATCCTCTCAACCCGAAGCTGTTCAATGGTGACTTCGAATTGGTGAAAGAGGACTATGACTTCCTCATCGGCTGGTACTATCAGCGGCAGGTCAAATTGGTTTCCGGTAATGAGGCTGCACAGGGTGATCACTTCGCTCAATTCTCAAACGAAACTCCCGGATTATCCTCTCATATGCTTCAGGGATTTGCGATTGATGGCCGAGCCATCAATTCACTCGGTATTCAGGCTCAGATCAAACTACAAGATGTTCGTCAGGGCCGTACTCGTGATGAGATTCCGTTGTTCGCCATCTCATTTTATGACGAGAGTCGACGAGAAGTGGGTGTCGTGTCGTTAGGCCCATTTATCGGGACGCACAACTGGAGCCCTGTGCAGAAAGTTGTCCGTGTTCCCATCCAGGCACGAGAAGCAATTTTACGTGTCGGCCTTTTCGGTGGGGTAGGGGAGTTCTCCATCGATGATCTTCAATTGCGGTTTACCAAACGGTAATCATCACGCCGACAACACTCGCAATAACGTGGCACCAATGTTAAGATAGGCAAAACAGGAATTCAACTCCTGTCATAACAAGTCATCACATTGAAAACGCAGATGTTGCTTCTGACCGAACTCAGTCTGCGTCACGAGAACACCAACGAGGACTTCTCATGCGACATGTAAACAAACTTATGCTGTTAACAGCACTCATCCTCAGCTCCTTTACTTTGCAGCAGGCTGAGGCTCAACTCTTAAATCCGTGCTGTCGACCTGTTCCAGTATGTTGTGGCCCTGTCCTGGTTCGCCGCCCCATTATTCGCAATGCAGCCGCTGAATTGAGATTGGCTGCACATTACCACCTTAACTACAGGTTCTACCGTGGTGTAGTTTATGGCGGACCTGTCGTCACACAAGATCATCACGCGGTTCCAACACCAGCGGAATCTCATTCAACCGAA
>CALKCC010000224.1 GCA_938082855.1 uncultured Pirellulaceae bacterium
AGAAGCAGCCGAAGAAGCTGCTGATGACTCGGATGCAGATGACCAACAGGAAGAAGACGAAGCATAACCCCGCTTCTCAATTCCTAAGCCTCATTGGCTCCGGTTTAGCAACAAACCCACTGAAAAGCCCTTTGCTCACTGCAAAGGGCTTTTTTAATATCCACTCTGAACTCTGCTTGAAAATCCAACTCAGCCTGCCCGTCGCAACGGAATTAACTTCGGCTGAGGAATTTTGACTCCAACAATCCTGCCAAACCGGCGTTGAAGCTCAGAAAAATTAAAACGTACGAATTCGAACAATTCCTCGGCCGGCTCCATTTGCATCCACTCTCTGGCAAATTGAAGCATTTGCCGGTCGTATTCCTTTTCGCTGGACGTATGAACATAACAACGTCCCGCGTGACGACGAATATCTCCGTTGAATTCTCCGCTGATGTGCCATAACTCATGGAAAATTGTCGTCAGCTTCTCTTCAAAAGATTCATTTTGAAAACGAGGCAAATAGAACTTCAGGATATACATCATTTCCACTCCCTGCGCATCGAACAGACGCTGAGCACGATACCAACGGCCACGGCGTTTCCCCTCCATCGCTCCCTCTTCAAATCGCATTGGTGTCAGCGAGGCATGGATCCCATGCCGGACTCCTTTTCGTGTCTGAGAGAAGGCCACCGCTACCTTCGACATATCAATATGTCGCATCCGTGGGTGGCGTTGACAGATATCTTCGCAAAGTCGCCGCATATGCCAGGTAAAGTCAAAGCCGCTTGGGACGACTTCTCCTGTGAGGCGATCACGACGCCCTGTTTTCCTGTGAGGATTCGGATTGGACCGGTGGGATGGCATAGTCAAGACAGATAACAGATTCTCGGACAATTCACTATCAATGGGAATCGGTTTGTCCGAGAGTGATATTGATCCTATCAGGGAAAAAGGGTTAGTCTTTTTGGCTGAGTCATCTAAGCCCGAACCGCCACTATACCTGCAATTCTCTTTCCAAGGATAGCCATTTTGAGATTTACCTATCTCAGAATACGATTGTTGCCTGTGCTATTAGCTATGGTATTGAGTGGCTGCCACGTTTTTGAGACACCCAATTGGTCGCTACATGAACAGGTGGAAAACTCTCCTCTGACGCCACCTCGGATCGCTCATGATTCCGTTGTGATTGAAGTGACTTTCGTACGCGTACCTGTGGAGGTAAATGAATCAAACGATGCTGTCTGGCAGGATATTGATGAAACACACCTCTCCCCTCAACTGCGGGCTAAGCTTTCCGAAAACGGGTTTCGCTGTGGAAAACTTCCCAATGCGTTGCCATCTTCGTTTGAACAACTATTGGCAGGTGATAAAAACCTGACCGATCTTGCCGCTCAAACAGGAACATTGAATCTGAATGTAGGCCTACAGAATAAACGTCTCCAGTGTGGAGCAGGCAGTGAAAATCACGTGGTACTCAGTGACTCGGTCCTGGACAACCTCGTGGTCGTTCACTCTTCGCAGGAATACACCTCGGCTGAACGCTTCCAGCAGGCGCAATGCCAGTTCGAATTTAGAACCTATCCACAGCCAGACGGCTCGGTGCGCATTGAAATTGTGCCTCAGATTCATCACGGAGCAGCTAAATCACAATTCAAAGGGCATGAAGGTGCCTGGCTACTGAAGACTCAGCGGGATATCAAAGAGTACTCTGATCTGTTGGTGGACGCATCACTGCAGCCCGGCGAGTCACTTTTGCTTAGCTGTTCCAATTCAGCCCACGGTCTGGGAGGCCACTTTTTCTCTCACAATGACAACGATCAGGAAGTGCAACATATGCTGCGGCTGAGAGTACTACATACACAGTACGACGATCTCTTCCAGGCCAACGAATCCGCACTTCCATAAAGCTTACTTCTGAGCCGGAATTCCTGATCGCTTAGAGACTTTCCTCCCATCGACCTCAGTAATTGTCCCAGAGCAATATCGAGAGCAGGGGTAATGCAGCGTCTAACTAGAGGTTTTGAAGCTTTAATTATCAATAGCCCCCTTTTTCAGATAGAGAAGTCACTGAATAATAAAGGCTCACCATCGAAAACGGTGAAATAAGTTAACTCACCCTCGCCTCTATCAAATCAGAGGCACCTATAACTCAAGGAGTAATTGAATGGCACTCGTTCCTCTACGCGTAGTTTTGGATCACGCTGCTGAAAATGACTATGGTGTTGCAGCTTTTAACGTCAACAACATGGAACAGATTCAGTCCATCATGGAAGCAGCTGAAGAAACCGATTCCCCTGTAATCGTACAAGCTTCTCGTGGTGCCCGAGCTTACTCTCAGGACACCTACCTTCGCAATCTTATGCAGGCAGCTGCTGAACTTTATCCACACATCCCGATTGTGATGCATCAGGATCATGGTAACAGTGTCGATACATGTGCCAGCGCTATCGAAAACGGCTTCACTTCCGTCATGATGGATGGTTCGCTCGAAGCCGATGGTAAGACTCCTGCGAGTTACGACTACAACGTTGATATTACTCGGAAAGTGGTTGAGTTAGCCCACGCTCAAGGCGTTAGCGTCGAAGGTGAACTCGGATGCCTAGGCTCACTGGAAACTGGAATGGGTGAAGCAGAAGACGGACATGGTGCGGAAGGTGTACTTTCCCACGACCAATTGCTGACCGACCCGGAAGAAGCAGCTTCTTTTGTTGAAGCAACTGGTGTCGATGCTCTAGCCGTCGCCATTGGAACAAGTCATGGAGCCTACAAGTTCACGAAAGCTCCAACTGGAGATGTTTTGGACATGGGTCGAATTGAAGAGATTCATGCGAAACTGCCAAACACCCATCTCGTGATGCACGGTAGTAGCTCTGTTCCTCAAGAACTTCAGGACATCATCAACGAGTTTGGTGGAAATATCAAGCAAACCTACGGTGTGCCTGTCGAAGAGATTCAACGTGGTATTCGCTCTGGTGTTCGCAAGATCAACGTTGATACCGACAATCGATTGGCGATTACCGGTGCCATCCGTAAAGTCCTGACAGAAAATCCAGCTGAATTTGATCCACGAGCCTACCTCAAACCCGCTCGTGCCGCGATGAAGCAGGTATGTGTGGACCGCATGGTGGCCTTTGGTCAGGCTGGTAATGCAGCTGATCTACGAAGCAAGCTCTAATCCAGCTTTTTTCGGCCTCGGATTGTCCGAGGTTTGATCGTTCTCATGCTCGAATCACAATTGCTCTGAGACGCTAAACTGCGTTAGAATTCTCATTCAGAATTTGTGGGGTGCTGCGCGCAGAGTTTAATAGAACTTCAGCCGGCACTCGCTACCTCCCATCCAGTCAAGGAAGACGGATCGTGAGTTCAGAAGTAACCAGAATCGGGCAAAGCAAGCAGCGTATTGGCCCATTTGAGCAATTGCGGCTCGCACGGGAGATTATCTCCACCGAAGCCGCTGCGCTCGAGCAACTGGCGAATCAAATTCCACCCGGGTTTGTTGATGCGGTCGAAGCCATAGAACACTGCCAAGGCAATTTGATCGTTATTGGGATGGGTAAGGCCGGACTGATCGGCCAAAAGCTTGTAGCGACATTCGCATCGACGGGGACGCCTTCCCACTTCCTACACCCCGCAGAAGCTGTTCACGGTGACTTGGGACGCGTCCAACCTAACGACGTTGTCATGCTCTTGTCTTACAGTGGTGAGACCGAAGAAATAACCCGTCTGCTTTCATTCCTGACCAAGCTTCAGGTTACTCGAATCGCTATCACCTCCAACGCTTCCAGTACGCTGGCAACACAATCTGAAATCGTATTGTCGTTGGGAACACTGAATGAAGCCGGTACGCTTGGCTTGGCTCCCAGCACCAGCACCACAGCGATGCTTGCTTTAGGTGACGCCATTGCCCTGACCGTTAGCAGGCAACGTCAGTTTACTTCACTGGATTTCGCGCGCTTTCATCCTGCCGGCTCACTGGGAAAAAAACTAGCCTCCGTCGCCGATTGCATGAGGCCGCTGCAACAGTGTCGTGTCGCTCATCAGGACAACTCCATTCGGGAAGTCTTCACGCAAAGCCAACTGCCCGGTCGACGAACCGGAGCTGTCATGCTGGTCGACGACCAACAGCAGTTAACTGGATTGTTTACCGATAGTGATTTGGCTCGGTTGCTTGAACAGAATAAGGAGCAGTGCTTTGACACTCCAATTTCTGAATTCATGACTCAATCCCCTATCTGCGTTCACGCAACACAGCGACTCTCCGAAGCGGTCGATATTCTGGCCACCAAGAGAATCAGTGAGTTACCGGTTATCAATGAACAACGACAACCTGTTGGCATGATTGACATCACTGACACGGTTGCTCTGTTACCTTCCGCGGAAGCAGACGACCAATCCACACTCCCATTCCACACAGACAAGGCGTAACCCAATGTCATCCACCGAGCAGTCCTTTGAAAAAATCAAACTCATCCTTTCGGATGTGGATGGAGTGCTGACGGACGGTGGAATTTCCTTTGACAATAACGGAATTGAATCTAAGAAATTCCACATCAAGGATGGTCTCGGCATCAAAATGTGGCAACGAGCAGGATTTCGATTTGGAATTCTTACGGCAAGAACATCCCACATTGTCAAAGTTCGTAGCGCAGAATTAGGTATCGAGATTGTACGTCAGGGTTTCGAAGCGAAATTACCCACTGCAGAGACGTTGGCGAAGAG
Organism: uncultured Pirellulaceae bacterium; assembly: GCA_938082855.1. Lineage (GTDB taxonomy): Bacteria > Planctomycetota > Planctomycetia > Pirellulales > Pirellulaceae > UBA721. The sequence continues at coordinate 4,702 of CALKCC010000224.1, forward strand.
TATGGATTTGCAGATGAATGAGATTTGTTACATCGGTGATGACTTAACGGACCTGCCGGTGCTACGTGCGGTAGGACTTGGAGTCGCTGTGGCGGATGCTGTGGACGAAGTACTGGCTGCCGCCGACTTGATTACCAGCAAAGCCGGAGGACAAGGTGCTGTTCGGGAGTTGATTGAAACGATCCTCAAGTCCAGAGGGCGTTGGGATGATTTGGTACAGCAGTATTATGCTGCCTAATGGAACTTGCTTAGCTTGTTGAAATGAGATTGTAGTTATGTTGCGTCGCTTTTTAGGTACGATTGGATATCTGGCAATAGTCCTGATTGCCTACTCCGTCTACGCATTTGCGGCAGCTCCGGTTATCGAACCGGAATACACCAGCCCAACAACGACGGGAGAGGATTCGGAATTCTACTGGCAGACTGCTCCATCTCAAAGCCGGCAAATGCTCAGCCAGATCTTCAAAGAAGATGCTTGGCAACTTGATTCCCCGAAAGTATTTGAGTTTTCCCAGGGCGACGAAAGTACCCCCGGCATACTCTTATTTCAGGAATATGAGCAACTTGACGGTGAGATCCTTATCAAACCTTGCACCTGTGTGATCTTCCAATCCGATAACAAAAAATCGCAGATTGTCACAATGCACGCTCCGAGCGGAGCTGTGTTAAATGTCGATGCTTTGTCTTCGGAGCCAGCCTCTGACAACCAGGAGGCGTTGACCGGCCGGCTCATTGGTGATGTTATCATTCATAGCCAGGAATCAGAGCCTGGGGCCAACGATGGAATTCAATTCATCACTCGAAATGTGCAATTCGAGAAGAACCGCATCTGGACAACTCATGATGTGGAATTTCAATACGCGGGCCACCGAGGACGTGGGCGAGACTTGATTATCACCTTAGGCGAACAGGAAAAGACCAATCTCGACTCAACAAACAGTCGCCCTTTTTCCCGAGTCGATTCCATTGAGCTAATTCATGTCGATGAGCTGGTTTTACAAATGGAACGTGAATTATTGCCTGGCGCCGATCCACTGGTAGTCAACGATCAAAACTCGGTTCCAGCTCAAAGCAACTCAGAGATGATCATTCAATGTAACGGCCCCTTCAGAATCGATCAGGCCAACTCCCAACTTTCGCTAGAAGACCAGGTTCAGGTCACGTTTAAACGGGATGGCCAAGTCGATGACACCATGGTCTGCGATAAACTTCAGGTGACGTTCACTCCGCCCTATACCAATCAATCTGACACAACCAATCCTTTGCTCGATACCTCGGGCCAGTTCAACCCGCAGAGTATTATCGCTGACGGCAATCCCGTGCTGATCCAATCACCCTCACGTCAGTTAGCGATTAAGGGGCAGAGAGTCTCTATCGACTTAGACGAGCTGAAATTTTCCATCAAAGATGCTGTTGAGAGCACGATAACGTTCGAGAGTTTTTCAATCAAAGTTCCCAAACTCGAATACACCTGTGCGGACGACATAAGTCGCCTAGGCACTTACATAGCAGAAGGGCCGGGCGAATTACGTATTGCTGCAAACCCTGATGATCCAGCTCAGTCAGATCTCTTAGTTCAGTGGCAAGCTAGCAGCACCCTGACGGTCAACGATCAGCAGGAGAAGGTACTCGCACTCGACAAGAACGCTCATGTCCAAATATCAGAAAACGAATCGATATCCAGTGACCTCCTGCATGTCTGGCTGGAAGAAGTTGAAGTGCCGTCGACTGATAGCAATGAGGCTCAATTCGAGTTATCGCCCTATAAGATGGTGGCAACCGGCCATGTCGAAATTGACTTACCGGAATTACATGCCAAGGCTCATCAGACGCGAACCTGGATTTCCAAAGAACCCGCAGCGACAGATTCACCACCCTCCACAAAGCCTGCACTCGACAATCCCATCAAGCTATTTGACCGCTCTCAGCCCTCCGGTAATCCCGAAACACTTAAGCGATATATTGTGACAGGAGAACTTCTCAACCTCGATTTACATCGCTCTCAATCGGGTTTGCAAATCAAAGGGGCCAATATGGAAGGTAACTTGTCTTTCCATCAGCAACCTCTACCCGGTCAACCTCGTTCCTCGCTAGCATTGCATGGTGAGCGAATCAATCTGAAACGCGGTCTATCGGGCCTGGCGGAGATTACGATCACAGGGAAAGAGCGGCAGGGAAAACCTGCTTGGATCTCTTACGAAGGAATTGAGCTATCCGGGAATACTATCAAACTCGACCAGCAAAGCAATCTTGTTTGGATCGCAGGAGCAGGTGAGTTGGTTTACTTAGAACCAGAGGACCCAAATCCTGAAAACGCCAAGAGAATTACGTGGGAAGAACAAATGGCGTTCACCGGCTCCAAGTTTCAACTTTATGGAAATGTCCAATCCCGCTTTCGTATGCAGTCCGCCCAAGATGAGACCAACGAAATCTCTCTGCGTTGTAAGGCACTTGAACTCTACTTAAATCAACGCATTGACTTCCAACAGCCTAATCTGTCATCTCCGATTCAAATCAGAGAATGCCGAGCTCTGAATCAAGTGGAGATTCACCGTAGAACGATTGATAAAAATAACCAACATCGAAATCTACAGCACATCCGTGTCGAACACCTCCGGTACTTCCCGAGTGACAACCGGATTGTTTCCGATAAACAGGGAAGTATTCGATACACATGGATCGACGACGGAAGCCTACCAACCATCGGCAAGCCTCTCAGGGAACAGGGGAATATCCAAAGCCTAAACGTGGATTTCAACGAAGGTGTTCAGGGGGACCTGGCAAATCTGGAACTCAGTTTCCATGGGAAAGTTCAGGCATTGTTGGGATCCGTGCCACAATGGGACAGCCTGCTCACGCCACAAGACGTGGAGCGAAACGAAGGTGTTGAGCTCAATTGTGATGAACTCTCGATTGCCAATGTCAGTAAAACCGACGACCTTTCAATTGTCGTATCAGCTACCGGAAATACACACATGGCCATGGCTGGATATACGGCCGTGGCAAATCGGGTTTCGTATTCACAGCTCAAAAACAACATCGTGCTGGAAGGCGGACGTGGTGACGCTCAGTTATGGCTTAACACCAATAAAAGTCTCAAACCCAATGCCTCTGCGCGGCGCATTGTCTATGACTTAAAGACGGAACGTATTGATATCCAATCCCCTAGCCTACTGGACTCCGGTAACTAACGTTACGCAACCGGTAATCTCAATCGCTCTTGCTCCATACGTTCGACGAGAAACTCTACCGCCTGTTGAGCCTGTACATTGTAATAGGCAAAACCATGTCCACCGGCAGATGTCTCGAAATCATATTCGTGAGGCACGCCAAGTGAATAAAGCTTCATCTGTAGGCGATCAACGCCTTCAAACCAATACGAATCGACCGGATCACAACAAAAGAATTGATGACGTGGCCAATTGAGCGGATGGATATGTAGCAATGCTGAATCCTGACGAGCTACCTCGGGATCGTCATACATTTGAGGTAACGTCTCATCGATCCCTTGCTTCATTCGCAGATGATAGTCGATAGCCGGAGAAATCGCTGCGACTACAGGGAAGAGTCCTGGGTATTTGTAACTCAAACGCAGAGCCCCCTGTCCTCCCATGCTCGTGCCTAACAAAGCGACTCGCGGAGTGGTAACTCCCCAGTGATCTTGGATATGACACATCACATCATCTTTGACAAAGCTCTCAGCCGTCTTTTCCGCATCAAATTCATCACAAATCCGATCGGACCACCAACTGCGCTCGGTCCGTGGACCGATGACCCGCAAGCCAAATCGCTCAAATTGCTCTGTGAACGCCGGCTTATCGTTAAGCCACTCGCCACTCACTCCATGCAGATAAACAACAACGTATTGATGCTCAGAAGGCTGCGAGGGCTCAAAAACTTCGCAGACATGGCCAGCTAAATCAATTGTTGACCACATACTCAATTACTCAATGTGACATCTGGTGCGTTAGGGGAAACAATGAAGTTTAATTGATTAGAGACAATGAGTACAATGGCCTGAACGAATTCGGATGGGGTAGAGCAACCTGTCCGTTCTAACGCCGCTAACGTCGACGAAAGTTGAGCTCAACAGGATTTTTCGGTGAAAGTACTCATTTCAGAAGAGCAATTGCAGCAGGGTATTTCGGAAATGGCCAATGCGATTAATGCGCGACTGGACAATCAGCCTCTGACGGTCATCTGTGTGATGACGGGCAGCATAATCTTGGTTGCTGATCTCATACGGCAACTCACCATGCCCGTAAAACTAGGCTCAGTTCATGCTAGTAGCTACCGCGGGGCCACCGATCGAGGCAATCTGGATCTCGATACCTCGATGCTCCCCGATTTAAAGGATGCTAATGTCCTCATCGTGGATGACATCTTCGATACTGGACATACGCTACATGCGGTAACTCAACATATGAATTCGCTTGGCGTTGCAAGCCTGCACACCGCCGTTCTTCTTTACAAACACGGACGACAGGAACTTGAATTGGATGTCGACTTTATAGGGTTTGAAATTCCAGACGAGTTTGTTGTGGGTTACGGATTGGACTATCAGGGAATCTACCGCAATCTTCCTTATGTAGGTGTCATGGAACATGAAGACCTTTCAGCTAACGAAGAAGCATAAGGCAATCACGAAAAGTAAAAACCACTATGGCTGGAATGAGAATTGCGATGATTACCCGACGTTTTTGGCCACTGGTGGGTGGTGCAGAAATGGTCATGGCGAATCTTGCTTCTGAATTCCAGCGACAAGGTGTCGACCCTGTCTTACTGACCGCCCAATGGGATCCGACCTGGCCGATGCAATTCACTCATCGTGAAATCAGTGTTCAGAGATTACCCAACCCCGAACGGAAGGGATGGGGTACATACGTCTATATGGATGCCCTATCGAAATGGCTGCGAACCAACCGGCATACATACGACATCGCCTTTGTGTCGATGTTGAAGCATTCTGCCTATTCAGCAGTGACCGCATGCCGTAAACAACCACAAGGCGTAGTACTGCGAGTCGAAGGAGGAGGAACTACCGGTGATTGCAACTGGCATAACATCGCTAGGTTTGGCAATCGTATCCGGCGACGGTGTAAACAGGCCGATGCAGTGATCGCCCCAAGTGATGCTACATATGATGAGTTGGTCGAAGCACAATTCGCCTTGGATCGCATCCATCAAATTCCTAACGGTGTCGCGTTATCTGAAACGCCCCAAACTCCCGAATCGATCACTGCCGCACGACAGATTCTGTGTCAAAACAATCGAGATTTCACGTCTCATCCGGACCATTACGTCAGCGTTTACACAGGGCGATTAACGAGAAATAAAGGACTTTTCGAATTGCTGGAGGCCTGGCGGCTCGTCGTTCAACAAAGGCCCCATAGCCAACTATGGCTAATCGGAGAAGGCCCGGACCGGGAAGCCCTGTATGATCGAATTCGTGAATTACAACTAACCGGCCATGTCCTGATGCCTGGAGCATTTGACGATGTAGGCGATCTATTAAAAGCTGCCAATTCATTTGTTCTGCCGTCGTATACAGAAGGGCTATCTCTTTCAGCCTTGGAAGCAATGGCCCATCGTGTCCATGTGATTGCAAGCGATATCGCAGGGAATCGGCAGCTCATTGAAAATGGAGTTCACGGTAGACTTGTACCAGTTAAAGAATCCCCTCCATTAGCCGAAGCGATTCTCAGTGCCCAGTCCTCCGACAATACCGCTATGACCAAAGCGGCTTATGATCGAGTCAAACGGAATTTTTCCCTCGAAGCTATGGCTCGACAACATATTCAGGTATTTGAGAACGTCTTGCGAGGCTCAAGCGAATGATGCCAGCATTACATATCGTCCCCTCCACGTCAGACTTTGGTGCCCTCGCTCAAATTCGGGAAGTGGCGAACCAGACTGACCAGGGTCGTCATGTGATTTGCTTACGGGATGAAGCAAATTGCCTTCAAGAAGTCCAGACATGGCTTGGGCCTCAAGTCACCATACAGGCTCCCCGTTCTCGTTCATCATGGGCCCGAGCACTTCAACTAATCCAGCTTGTCCGACAATCGGGGAAAAGGGATCAGCCATTGGTGTGCTGGAATCCCGCTCGATATGACATGTCTTCAGTGCCTCTGTTGAAAATGTTCAAACAGTGGCAAACCGTCATTACAACACCTTCCAAGCGAGAGCTTGCTTATCCGAGTTTTGTCGGTGCTCAAATTCTAAAAAGCAGTACACAAATCTATGTCTCGTCAAAATACCTACAGTCTCAAATCCCAAAAAGCCAGCTAGCGTTGCCTTGGCTGGGAGAATCACCGGAACCATCACCACAGGCGGATTTTCAAACAAAGCATTCGATCGACCTTAAAGAACATTTCGGATTGTCACCATCGTCCAAGGTGTTGATGTGTCTGGGACGGAACGACTCTTTTTGCCGACTGAAAGAGGCAATTTGGATCATTGGGATTCTCGAGCATTTACATTCAGATGTTCATCTCGTGATATGTGGTGTGGGCCCTCAAACTGACCGCTTAAGAATGGTTGCGGACCAAATGGTTTTACGCCCGCGTATTCACTTTCTTTCCCCCTGGCTTCCAATCAATGATCTACTAACACAAACGGAGTGCTTACTTGTTACAGCCGATCACTCGGGACAGGATTGGAGCATTCAGAAGGCCATTGAGCAACAGGTGCCGGTAGTCGCCAGCCGTAGCGACGGAAATATGGAATGCATTAATCATCAGGTCAACGGTTTTATCGGAGGCCCGGATGCCGGCGGGCTCGCTAAATATATTCACCAACTTCTTATCGAACCGATGATTTACCCGGATAGACAAGTGGCAATATTGGATACGCCAACTAGAGAACCGTGGGAATCCGTATTCAACCTGTAAAAAACAAAGGCTTGCTATGAACCAATCACATGACGGCGGCGATATAGATAATAGCTTTTATCAATGACGACTCACCAATAAATCAACATGTGTGGCATAACCGGATCCCTTTGGACAAACGAAGATCAAAGCATCTCCCGAGAACAACTCGGGAAGATGACTGCTTCTCTGCTGCATCGAGGCCCGGATGATAGTGGCGAGTACTTTAGTTCTCATTCGCCGTCTGTTTCCAATCCAGCGGTTGCCCTTGGCTTTCGCCGACTCTCCATCATCGACTTACAAACAGGTCACCAGCCCATTGCCAACGAAGATGAGTCGATCTGGCTTGTATTCAATGGCGAAATCTACAATTACCTGGAGCTCAAGGCGGAATTAGAAGCCGACGGCCATCGCTTTAGAACGACCAGTGACTCCGAAGTGATTGTGCATCTGTACGAAAAGTGCGGCACCGAGATGTTCCAATATCTCAATGGAATGTTCGGCCTGGCACTTTGGGATAGCAATCAAGGCAAGCTTGTCCTTGGTCGAGATCGACTCGGACAAAAACCTCTCTATTACGCAACGCAGGGAGAGCGACTGTTATTTGCCAGCGAGTTAAAAAGTTTACTCGCTAGTGGTGAAATCAAACGGGAGATTAACCCACGAGCCCTCGACCACTATTTCATCTACCAATATATTCCCCATCCACTGTGTATCTTTAAAGGCGTCCAAAAGCTCTCACCCGGACACTTTGCGGTCTATCAAAACGGCCAGCTCAATGTCGAGAAATATTGGAATCCAGATTTCAATCAGACGTCTGAATTAGGAACGAACGACCTGCAGAGTCGGCTGTCTGAGTTACTAACCGACAGCGTAAAACTACGCATGCGAAGTGATGTACCACTGGGCGCCTTTCTTTCAGGGGGCGTGGATTCGTCGTTAATGGTTGCTTTAATGCAACAACACGCTGAACACCAAGTACAGACATTTTCTATTGGGTTTCCCGTTAAAGCCTATGACGAATCTGCTTATGCCCGACAAGTATCAAAACATCTGAACACCGATCATCATGAACTGATCGTCGAGCCTAATGCGGTCGATATCCTGCCGTCGTTGGTGAAGTATTATGACGAACCATTTTCAGATAGTAGTGCCATCCCCACCTGGTATGTCTCCGAATTTACACGACAAAATGTCACCGTAGCCATTTCGGGTGATGGAGGAGACGAATTATTCGCTGGATACGCTCGATATAAAGCGGTTGCCTTAGCACACAAGATCGATCGAATCCCACCACTTAAATACTTGCTAGGATTGGGGCTATCGAAGTGCCTTCCGTCTGGTTCTAAGTACAAAGGGTTCTTTCGTAGGCTTAAACGGTTCCTAACACCCATTGCCTATTCACCGGTCCATCGATATTTAGACTGGATCAATATTTTCCCCTACGTAAATCGATTGGAATACTACACGGAGGAATTCCAGACGGAGTTGGAGGATCATGATCCAGCTGATTTTCTCACTTCCGCCTGGCAAAGTGCAGCTAGAAGATCCCCGATTACCAAAGCATCTCTCGGAGATCTAACCACTTACCTACCGTGTGATCTAAACACCAAAGTGGATCTCGCGAGTATGGCTCATGGTCTTGAATGCAGACAGCCATTTCTGGATTATCGTTTGGTTGAATTTGCTTCACAGATTCCAGCCGCTGCCAAATTCACACAGGGAACTGGGAAGCAAATACTTCGCCGTACGTTTGGTGAGTTACTGCCGGAAGAGATTTGGAATCGCCCGAAAATGGGATTTGGCGTGCCACTAGATCACTGGTTTAGAAACGAATTACGTGAACAAACAGCAGATACTCTCATGGCTAGCAATGCCAAATCACATCGCTGGATACGACCGCAGGTTATCGCACAGTTAGTCCATCAACATCAGACCAAGCAAAGAGACCATAGCCAGCGACTATGGTCTCTACTGATGTTTGAACATTGGCTCCAGCAGTGGACTTAATTGCCGGCCTGTCGAGCGGTCCAAATCGGACCATTCGGAAATTCATACTCATCTAGTGAAGCTGGTTTCATCGTAATGCTATAGCCTGGTGCCGTTGGAGGCATGTAGGCGCCGTTCTGCATCACGACAGGATTCTCAAAGTGTTCATGCAAGTGATCAACATACTCAATGAGTCGATTTTCCGTCGTGCCACTTACACACACATAATCAAACATGGCCAGATGCTGAACGTATTCGCAGAGTCCCACTCCGCCAGCATGCGGACACACGGGAATATCAAATTTCTTCGCCATCAGAATGATGGAAAGAATCTCATTCACTCCACCGACGCGAGTACTGTCGATCTGACATACATCGATGGCGTTGGCCTGCATGAACTGCTTAAAGATAATTCTATTCTGACACATTTCGCCGGTTGCCACTCCAACCCCCAGAGGGCGTAATGCTTCTGCAATGGCGGCGTGCCCCAGAACATCATCCGGGCTGGTGGGCTCTTCAATAAACCAAGGCTTAAACTCAGCCAGCTTCGTCATGTTATCAATGGCTTCATTGACGCCCCACACCTGATTTGCATCCATCATCATTCGACGATCGTAACCAATCTCCTCCCGAATAATCTTGGCACGTCGAATATCGTCATTAATGTCTCGGCCCACTTTGATTTTGTAGTGAGACCAGCCAGCTGCCACACCCTCCTGACAAAGTCGGCGTAATTTCTCTTCGCTATATCCGAGCCATCCGGCCGAAGTGGTGTAGGAAGGGAATCCATTAGCCATCAGGTTATCGATGCGTTCTCCTTTGGAATCAGCCATCTCTTCGAGAATCGCCAATGCCTCTGCTGGGGATAATGCATCATCGATATAGCGGAAGTCGATACAGCGTACGATTTCCTCAGGCGTCATGTCAGCCAATAACCGCCAAACCGGTTTACCCTCGGCCTTGGCCCACAGATCCCAAATTGCGTTCGCGACTGCACCAACAGCAAAATGCATAACGCCCTTATCAGGCCCCATCCAGCGCAACTGGCTGTCACCTGTCAAATGACGCCAAAACTTACCCATATCAGAGGTAATCGCATCTAGAGACTGGCCAACGACTAATCGTTTCATCGCGTCAACGGCACCAGATATCAATTCCGTACCACGCCCTAGTGTGAAAGACAATCCATGCCCAACCAGGTCACCATCTGTTTTGAGAGTGATATAGCCACAGGAATAATCCGGATCCGGATTCATGGCATCAGAACCATCTAGATTATCTGATGTAGGAAAACGAATATCCCGTACTTCTATATCTGTAATCGTAATCGACATTATTTTTGTTCCTCGATTCCCCAGGCTTTTTCTACCGCGCGGGCTGCACCGGCATCAAACAACTCTAACTCAGGCCTAATAAAGGGATAGTAGTCATTGGTGCCAAAATAAGATTCCGTAGCTTCTGCAAAATATTCCATCTGGTTGGTGGTGCTGTAATGTTTCACTTGTTTGCCATTCCAGCGTAACACCTTGAGATATTGCTCTGTCTTCATGGCGGCCCGAAAGGCAGCCAACACATCAGGGTTTTCAAATCCCTGTTTGAGGTACTGATCATGATAGGCATGTGCCAGCTCATGCAGCACCATATAGGGTTGTGAAATCGTCCAACTGACAAAATTCTTTGCATTCGAAATTTCGACACATTTTACTTTGTCAGGGTTCATACCATTATCCACTAACCACTGCCTACCGGGATGATAAGCGGCACAAGGATGATGTGGTTCCTCATATTCAAGCCAAATCGTAACCTGTTGCAACTTTTCGACCGCTTCGTCAGGTAGAACACGTTCGATTTTGAATAGCTGGTGATCCATTACTTCCATCGCCTGCTTATACAGTTTTTGATGGCCGCGGATCAGAAGCTTATTCACCCGAATGGTATAACCACGCACTTTGACGTCACGATAATTCGAAGTCGGCTCAAATTGAAGAGACTCATTGGCGAGCCGACTTTCCTGAGCATTTAGCTCAGAAAAATGACAGACGCAGATTAGTATCAAAAAAAATAGGCGTTTCATGAGTGCCTCGATCGAATGTTCCGGGTGGATTCTCTCAGCATACCAAATCTACCAACCCTTCAAGAGTCCCCCAGACGAGAGCCACCCAGGCTTGTCTTCCGACTGACGATGTTTGTCACTGGCCTTCAGAGTCTTGGAACTTACGAAGACTAGAATACTGACACCCCGGATTTATTTATTGCACTCTACCCAACCATTGCTGGATCAATCGTCCCTTGTCCAGAGTTATCTCCTCTCAACCGCCGCCATGGCTGTTACCTGATCTAGAGCGTTGGATCGGGAATCGTCTTTATTGCTTCCGTGAATTTCACGACAGCAAAATCGAATCCGCCGCGTTTGTATCCTCGCAGCTTGCTCGTCCTCTCTATCATCAGAAACACTGGTTTAGCAATCTAAATTCTGCGCTACAGATGGCTGTAAAATCCGATATCGTCGTGGTGACTTCTCCCAAGACGACAACCTATCGGTTCTTACAGGCATGTGCGAGTGATTTTAATCTCCGCTTAAGCAATACTGTCATATGCCGTACTCAGAAGCAGTGGAATAAACTCATCACCGCCGACGGCTCGACAGAGGATTTTGAGTGTATTATCAGCCCACCGCAGTCCCTCCCAAACTTACCTCACAATCCTGCAAACTGTATAAAGGCTGAACCAGAACGAGACCGACTGCTTATCGGAGGAGCTCAGCAAGTCTATGTCATCGAAGGTCGAATCGGCAGTAAAACACAACGTTTACTTAACAGGCGGGAAGCCCAAACCGAATGGATGCCCAAGTCGCCAAATCCCAACATCGATCGGCCTCCAACCTCGCTTCCTCCTCCATCGATTACCGACACAACGTATCTACTTCCCAAGTGGTTCAACCCTAACGCAACACTTGCTCACTGGACGCGCGCCGTCGACGGCCCCTGGCCGCTCCAATCCGAAGCAGATTGGTATCTTCAGTTAATCCATGGATTGCCGAAAGCCAACCATTCCGCACTCGCCACCTTACAAAACATTGTTAGCAAGGAAGTGATTTATGGCACAGGTCGTACTATTCGTGAAGGTCACAAAGTGGTCTGTCTAACGCGAGTCCCTATCTCACGTTGGCAGGAGCAGCACATCTACAGACCTCACTTGCGCCGATGGGACTTTTGTCCTTATGGTGTGGTCTTCAGTCCGACAGCCGTTTCCCGCATAGCACCCACCGCAGTACAGTATGGCGATGAAGATCTTTGGAAGAGTCTGACGCCGGCAGAGCGTCCATATTTTCAAGCGATCGACTGCAAAATTGACTGGACGATTGAGCAAGAGCAACGAGTTCTGGGAGCCATCGCACTCAGTCCACTACAAAACAACGACTTGATCTTTTTCACGCAGACACCGTGGGAAGCCGAACAACTCCAAATCTATTCCCGCTGGCCTGTTGTCCCTTTCGACTATTTACAAAGGACTGATAGAATACACACATAGTTTGAAGACCATCCACCTAAATCTAAAACTCTTATGTCTGTTTCCCGAAAGCAATTCATTGACAATTTAGATGCCTCTGGCATCATGACCGAGGCTGAGATCAGTGACTGGCTATCCAGTCACTCCCGGGAGTTGGATCCCATTGATGGTGATGCAATGGCTGCAATTTTGGTCGAAGACGGAGTTCTCACTTCCTACCAGGCTCAATGCCTTAACCGGGAACGCCCACGACCACTGAAATATGGAAACTATGACTTGCTGGAAATCATCGGGCAGGGCGGTATGGGCACCGTCTATAAAGCTCGCCACAAAATGATGAAGCATGACGTAGCGATCAAAGTCATTTCCCCGAAGCAAGATGATGAATCCGACAATCGATTTAAGCGATTTCAGCGTGAAGTACAAACGGCGGGAAAACTATCTCACAACAATATTGTTTCGGCCTTGGATGCGGGTGAAGAGAATGACAAGTTCTTTCTCGTAATGGAATTGGTTCACGGAGAAGACTTAGGGCAGATTTCTAAATGCGAAGGTGAATTACCGGTCGAGGAAGTGCTTGATTATATGACGCAAGCCGCTGTTGGTTTGCAATATGCTCATGATGAAGGCATCGTCCACCGAGATATTAAACCCCACAACCTGTTGCTCTCTTCTGACGGCGTCGTCAAAATACTCGATCTGGGTCTCGTCTCATTACAGCGTTCGGAAGATTCCATCGACGATAGTCTGACAGGCCAAAACCAAATCATCGGCACCGTGGATTATATGTCGCCGGAACAGGCTAAAGATGTTCATAGTGTTGATCCTCGTGCAGATATATATAGCTTAGGTTGCACGTTATTTCGCCTTCTGACCGGGAAAGCTCCCTATCCGGGCAACTCTACGATTGAACGACTGCTGGCCCACAGAGACAACCCGATTCCGTCCTTACATGAGTTTCGAACTGACATCCCCGAGTTACTCGATCGGATCTTTCAACGCATGGTCGCAAAGGAACCTGACAATCGTTACCAAACGATGGAGGAAGTGACCGAAGCCTTTGAGACCTGTCGATTGGCAAGTGTCTCGATCATGCCTGTCATTCAAACTGACGAGCCTACGGTCTCCAATATCGAAGAATTCTCACTTGATATTGGGATTCAGGATGCGTCTACTTTGGAGGTCGCCTATACAGAGCTCGAGTCCATTGAAACCGATACGCCGGCTCTACCCACTCCGGTTGCCGCAGTACCAAGCATTGCCTCGGGAAGCGTAATTGAGCAGATCCCAGGGACACGACGAGTTGGCAAGGGAAACCAGGTTCTGATGGCTTTAACTGTCCTGATTCTATTGGGAGCAGCTGGCGGTTATTGGTACGCCAATCGCCCTGGGTATGTCGAAGTCAATTTTCCGATTGAGTATCGTGAAGGAAGATGGGCGGTCGAGATTCTGGACGGGAAGAACAAGAAAGTCGTCCATCTCACCGAAGTCGATGCAGATGGGTATAAGAGCACCAATCCAATCAAAATCCCCCTGGCTCCGGGCAACTATACTTACGCGTTGATGCGCCCACCATTTTTCCCTAACACCGGTCGCTTTGAGATGCAGCGAGGTAAGACAATTATCGTCAACGGTAGTTCCTGGGACACCAGCGACCTACAGGAATTGGGGCTAACCAATTCGCCCGTCGAGCCGGAGCCACCAAGCCCTGAAGACGAATCGGAACAATAAGGGCGTCATCCTACTCGCTACCGTTTTAATCCGGTTGCCCGAGAGTCATTGGTATTCAAGATCCCTTACTTGGCATCCTGGGCCGCCGCGCGATCGATACGTTGTTCATACTTGTAGTACAACTTCTTATGGCGGTCAGACAAATCCACTCGACGTCCTTGAATGAAGGCGGCTTCCACGTTGGTTTGGATATCGAGAATATTACCATCGGTAATTACCAGCGTGGCGTCCTTACCTTTCTCCAGACTGCCAACTCGATCGGCCACTCCCAGAATTTCAGCCGTGCTTAGCGTCACTGATCGTAATGCCTCATCCATGGACAATCCATAGGCGTGTGCTGTCCCTGCATGGAAGGGGAGGTTTCTCACCATGGAGGCGCCGAATCTTCCATCTGATGCGATACAAAAGCGTACGCCCGCCTTCTTTAGGATCGCTGGGATTTCATATGGAAGATCATAGAAGTCATCATCTCGGCGTGGTAAACGGTAGATACCTCCCAGAATAACCGGCACATTATGCTGCTTAAGCAAATCCGTACAATGGATCGAGTCATAGCCACCGCTAATAATCAACTTCACTTTCTGACGTACGGAAAAGGCAACAGCGGCCTGAATTTGGTTGGCATACTCAGCCGACGCGATCACAGGAATCTTACCTGCCAAAACATCTCTCATGGATTCCCACTTCACATCGATCTTTGTCGAAGGATCGTTTCGCCGAGCCGCATCATATCGCCGAGCGGTTTCAAAAAATTCTTCGAGTCGCTGCATATTCTCGTCACGAGCTTTCACGGTCTTCTTTTCATCGGCATTGAGTTGCCAGTCACTCACAGCTGCCATCAGGGGCCAATTGATGTGGAGCCCCGCACCTGGCTGAATGGTTAAGTCTTCATAAGTCCAACCATCCAACTGAATGACAGCGCTTTGCCCAGAAACAACACCACCACTGGGAGCTGTGAGGCAAAGCAACACACCATTACTTCGAGTCGTTGGAATAATTTCACTGTCCGGATTGATCGCCACTTGAGCTTTCACATTAGGATTGAAGCTTCCCGTTTCACGTTCATCCACCGTAGCCCGTACTGCATTGATTTCTACCAGGCCCATGTTGCTGTTGGCATCTATCAGCCCGGGATAAACGTGCTTTCCTTTCACGTCAATAATTTCCACATCCACTGGCAGATTTACATCTCCACCAATTTCAAATATTTTGCCGTCGATAAAGAGCAACGTCCCCTGTTCAATCGTCTTCCCACTGACCGTATGGATCGTTCCTCCAACCAATGCGATCGGCTTAGTCTGCGTAGCACCGGGAACTTCCGGGACAACCGCCGAGGCATAATTAACCAACCCCAAGCACAAC
>CALKCC010000225.1 GCA_938082855.1 uncultured Pirellulaceae bacterium
ATCCTCAAACCTAAGCCAAGTCAATCAGACACTGGAACTTGAAATTGAGCAATTGGAAGCCGAGCGAGCAATACTTGCCACTCAATTAGATGTCGTCAACGACGGATTGCAAGAGATCCTCGAAGACCAGGCTGCATTAGAAGAGGCACGCCGCATCGCCGCCATCCCACGCCGAGTTACTATCATTAAAGGACGGGGGGACTTGCAAACGATCGCCTATTGCCCAACAACCGATCGCCTCGCGACGGCCGACTCCAACGGCAACTTAATAGTCTGGGATCCGAATTCTAACGAAAGCCAGCTTTCGCTTGTTGGTTTTGCAGACATCCTAAAGACTGCTTGCTTCTCCCCCGACGGGACCCAAATTATCGCCGGTGGATGGGACCGTCAATTCCATATCTTTTCCGCAACTACTGGCGATGTTCTAAAATCCATTGACCATGGTTCCGACGTCGTCAATTCCCTCCGTTTTTCCCCGGACAGCAACACCATCTACTATGGTGGCACCAACGGGAAACTCTTTAGACACTCCCTGCCGCTAAACGACACTTCCCTTATTATTCAACGCAGATATCCAATTACCTCATTAGCGGTTGATCAAAACCACGGCACTATCGCTGTTGGATTTCAAGATGGCCAAATCAAAATCATACCGCCCAATTCATTCGCCGCTAACACCGAACAAGCATCGGTAACAACCGTAGCTTCTTCAAAGACATTGATCGGTCACACCAAGAAGGTCGCATCGCTGGACTTTTGCCCCATAAGCTCTCGGTTAGTTTCGGGAAGCTGGGACAACTCAGTTCGTGTATGGAATCTAGAGACTGGAAAACCTGAAACATTGTTCCAGCGTCATTCCAAAAACGTGAATACGGTTAGATTCAGTCCCGATGGTCAGTATCTGGTGACAGCTGGTTTTGACCGTAACATCTTCATCTGGCAACCAACCACGGGAGAACTTGCGTTTACGCTGAAGGGTCACCATGGAAGTATCTACGCCGTCCAAGTTACGGCAAATGGAAGTAGACTCTACTCAGTCGCCGCCGACAACGTTGTCCAGGCCTGGAGACTAGACCTCCTAATCGCTGACCAAACCAACTGACATTGAAGTCGTGCCAGTACAAACCCTCGACATCACATCCGCTTCGCTAAATCCTTAAACTCGGATTTCAACAGGCTACAAATTACTAAAAGGCAGAAGCTGCTTAGCCAAACATAGTATCCACTTAACACCTCAATGCCCTCTCCGGCATTATTGAGTACTGGTATGCATAGCGTTGCTGAAAGAGTGCCCAGCATCGCAGCGCCGAAAGTTATTCGTTTAAGTCGTCCGGACCTTCGGTTTGCAGGGACGAATAGCATCAAGAGAGCGGATATAATCCACAACACGTTCGCCAGCATCCCTAGCGCCAAGCCAAAGCCAGTCATGGTAAAACGCCATTGGATTAGAATCTCCCACAGGGCGACGCTCCCGATAACGAGCGACGAGTAACAAACTGCCAACCCATATATAACTCTAAGGGGTTCCGCTGGTGATTCACGGTGATACCCCGTTTCCATGGCTGGCATTCCAAGAGAAACGACGTACAAAATGACAGCTATTAAGACCATCCATCTAATACGCAGCCAATCAGAAATCGAATCCAACACTCACCTCAAGCTCCGAACTTTTGTTTAACCAGATTGTACGTAAGGCATTTAATTGTTCTAAAATACGTGCATGTCACTAGCAAAGCAATGTTTCTACGTTTTACTTGCCCTACAGTTCTTTGTGCTAACCGCCGTTGGACAAGATTTTCCTCGTGCGCAATTGGACCACTTCGAGAAATCAATACGGCCACTTCTTATCGATAATTGCATCGCCTGTCACGGTCCTCAACGCCAAGAGGGAGAATTGCGGTTAGATAGCCGCGAGGCGATACTCCGCGGCGGCGTTCGCGGACCGGCCTATAATGCTGACGACCCGAAACACAGCCTAATCCTAGAGGCGGTTCGCCATGAGAACGACCTTGAAATGCCGCCCGAAAAAGAGCTTACCGCTAGCCAAATCCGAGGTCTCGAACGTTGGATTTCCCAAGGAGTCGCGTGGCCCAAAACATTTGAACTTCCAGTCGAACTTGATCCTACAAAGCACTGGTCCTTCCAGCCCATTACCCGTCCGACTCCACCCACAATTGCGGGATTACCAGAATCGGTTCTGCCGATCGACCGATTCATAATTCGCCGACTTATGGATGCCGATCTAACAATGAACCCGCCTGCTGATCGTATTTCTTTAATGCGACGGGCCTATCAGGACACCATTGGGTTACCACCGACTCCCGAACAAGCCGCGGCATTTTTGAATGATGACTCTCCAACAGCCTATGCAACGATGGTTGATTCCTTATTAGAGAGCCCTCAATTTGGAGTCCACTGGGCGCGAATGTGGATGGACATTGCGCGGTATGCAGACAACAAAGGATATATTTTCTACCTCAATAGAGAGTTTCAGTGGGCCTACACTTACCGCGATTACCTAATCGAATCATTCAACGAAGATCGGTCCTTTAAACAAATGATCCTCGAGCAATTGGCTGCTGATCAACTCGAACTAGCAGAGGACCAACGGCCTCTTCGCGCGATGGGATTTGTTACGCTTGGCGATTACTTCGTGAACAACAAATACGACATGATCGACGATCGTATTGATGTGATCACCAGGGGGTTAATGGGCCTAACTGTTACGTGTGCTCGTTGTCATGATCACAAATTCGATCCTATTCCCACTGCGGATTACTACAGTCTGTACGGTGTACTAAATAGCAGTCACGATCCAATTGTCCCGCCTCTTTACGCGAGTCCCCCCGACACGCCTGAATATCAAGCGTTCGCCTCTGCACTTCAGGTGAAGCAAGAGACTCTGGATTCTTTCCTCGAGACTACGATTACCAAGCTGCGCGAAGACGGGCGGACAAGAATCTCGGAGTATCTCTTAGCAGCCTATAGAGAGAGAAATAACCCAAATTCTGATGATTTTATGTTGCTCACCGATAAGGGGGCGCTGAACCCTCGTATGATACGCCGGTGGATTAATTACCTGAAAGAACAACCCGACGCACCGACGTCTCCATGGTATATCTGGAATCAATATGCCAGCATCGACCAGGAGCAATTTGCCACTGAACAAGTAGCCACATTTGAGAGGCTTAGTTCTATCAAAACCGTGCTAAACGGCTTCCTGGTTCCGCGCGTTTTAAGTAGCCCTCCCAAAAGCATGGAAGATTTGGCACAGCGTTATCAAACCGCGTTGTTAGAGGTAAAGACGATATTGGATCAAGAAGGGCCTCTGTGTGATGACCCTGACATTCTCGCACTCGGCTTTTCCCTCTATGGTGAGACCGCCCCCGCTGACATTCCCGTAAACATCGGATTTGATTTTCTTGACTTGTTTCCTGATCGAGCAACGCAGGCCGAGTTCAAGAAACTGCTAGAAGATGTCGAGGGCTTCATTCGAAATGATCCGGCTGCACCTCCCCGAGCCTTAGTTTTACAAGACAATCAGACTGCCACCGAACCATACATCTTCATACGCGGCAATCCTAACAATCGCGGTAATTACGTCCCTCGGAAATTTCTGACAATTCTGTCGCCTGATGACCGTCATTTTGAACATGGCAGCGGGCGACTTGAGTTAGCTCAACGCATCGCCAGTGACACCAATCCACTGACAGCAAGGGTGATGGTCAACCGACTTTGGGCAAAATTGTTTGGACAGGGGATTGTCTCAACCACCAGCGATTTTGGTTTACGAGGTTCAAAGCCATCACACCCTCTGCTGCTGGACTATTTAGCCAGTCAATTTATCGACTCCGATTGGTCAGTAAAGACACTGATTCGACAAATGCTTTTGTCTCAGGCTTACCAGCAATCGTCAGCATCAGAATCTATACCGGACATCGATCCGAACAACCTTTTACTATGGCGTTCGAATCACAAACGACTCACGTGGGAACAAACACGTGATGCCTTACTACAAGTCACAGGCGAAATTGATCTCCAGACACATGGTCGAAGTTTTGATTTGAATAACGCTTGGCTGCCACGTAGAACAGCGTTTGGTTACATCAATCGACTGGACATTCCAACGCTTCTAAGGACGTTTGATTATCCAAGTCCCAACGCGAGCAGTGGTTCTCGGTCTTTAACGACGGTACCCCAACAAGCATTGTGGTTCCTAAACAACGATTTCCTTCAACAAGTCGTTACCCGCATTCGGTCCAGAGTGGAGAATCAGGAATTCGAAAATGAGCATCAAAAAATCTCGTACCTCTATTCTTTGTGCTATTCTCGAGCGCCAGAACAAGTCGAGTTAGAAATAGCCTTGAATTTTCTGGCTAATTCAGAAGGTGACACCCCACTCTCCGATTTGATTCAAGTGTTATTAATGTCTAACGAATTCGTCTATGTGAATTGACGTCAATCATGCATTCAAACTCAAATCCAATTTCACTAGACCGGCGTGCACTCCTGAAAAAGGCTGGGATGGGAATTCCTGCGTTAGGCCTAGCCTCATTGATGGAACAAGACGCCACAGCCCAACCCAATCAGCGGCCTCACTTCCAGGCCCGCGCAAAACACGTCGTTCACCTTTTCATGAATGGTGGACCAAGTCAGGTAGATACCTTCGATCCTAAACCTGAACTGGCAAAATGGCACGGTAAGGACATCGGCAGCCTCTCCCTTCGCACAGAACGCCGCACCGGCGCTCCAATGCAAAGCCCGTTTCAATTTCGACGACATGGTGAAAGTGGAATCGAGGTTAGTGAATTATTCTCGCAAACTGCAAAGCACATCGATGACATTGCGGTGATTCGTTCAATGTACGCTGAAGTACCCAATCATGAGCCGTCTCTCATGCTGATGAATTGCGGAGATACGCAATTACCCCGTCCTAGCATGGGGTCCTGGGTCACCTACGGACTCGGAAGTGAAAACAGCAATCTTCCCGGTTTCATTGCGATGTGTCCTGGCGGTTATCCAATCGTTTCCACGAGAAACTGGCGTAGTTCGTTCCTCCCAGGTGCCTATCAAGGAACCTATTTGAACACCCAACATACCGACATCGACAAACTAATCGAGAACATCAAGAGTAAATCAACGGGAACAACGCAACAGGCCAGGCAATTACAATTATTCCGCCAGCTAAATCGGCATCATCAACAAAAGCATTCCAATGCTCCGGAATTAGAATCCCGAATCCGCTCGTTTGAAATGGCGTTTCGGATGCAAACCGAAGCGGCAGAGGCCTTTGATCTGTCAAGAGAAACCAAAGGGACGTTGGAAATGTATGGCGATACTACAATTGGTCGCCAGTTATTGTTGACTAGGCGATTAATCGAACGAGGCGTTCGATTCATACAGGCCTGGAGTGGAGCAGGGCAACCATGGGATAACCACAGTGGCTTAGAAGCGGAGCACCGAAAACTGGCGGGACAGTGGGATGGACCGATTGCAGCCTTTATTACTGACCTAAAGCAACGTGGGCTTTTTGATGAAACTCTTATCTTATGGGGCGGAGAATTCGGTAGAACACCAGTCGCAGAACTGCCAGCGTTAAATGGTCGCGATCACAATCATTACGGATTTAGCGTTTGGCTTGCCGGTGGAGGTATCCGAGGTGGTACGGTTCATGGCGCCACAGATGATCTTGGTTTTCGTGCAATCGAAAATCCAACTTCGGTACACGACCTTCACGCGACGATTCTGCACCTACTCGGTTTGGATCATAAACGACTAACTTATAGATTCGCAGGAAGAGATTTTCGCTTAACCGATGTGCATGGCGACATCATTCAATCAGTTTTGGGCTAAATATAAATTTCGCGTGTCGGCATCTTCTCCGATTTGGTTAGTAAACCAACATATGGAGCTCAATATGTTATTGGCCATGCAGTCGGAATCTGTCGGGGAATTCGTCTGTTTGTATGAATATCCGAAAAGCACGCCTCTCCCAATCCGCCATGCTTCCACTTCAGTTTTACGCAATCGACCTAAACGCCCCGACTTCACTAGGAGTTCCACTCGGCGTCTTGCTCTTATTTCTGCTCCTCATGCGTGCAATCCGTGAAAACACGAACGCTAAAGCCGGAGCTAGTTACGCTTCATCGCAGACGCATTACACTTCCGCCAACACCATGACCGTTAGAATGCGCGGCGAGTTATCGGATGCCTATGTCTCAATCTGTTTCTCTGAAGCCGAATTTCGGGGAAGCCAATGCTGCATCAGCTACACCATCGAACTACACAAGGATGGCCCTTTTGTGATCGTTGCTGGCAAAGTCGAAAATCAAAAGGTAGACCGCGATTTTTACGGACTCCGAAATATTACTGGCACTGCAGGCGAAGTTTTAAGCGGCACGATTACCTGCCGCTCGTTTTATAGCGGAACTTGGGGAATCGGCGTATACCGTGATTCCAATGACATTCACTTTTGTTAAACGGTTGATGCCGCAACGGTCTGTTCTTCCGCTAAACTGAATTGAACTGAACACTCTGCCAGACCAATGAGGCTCATCAAATGAATCCGCGTCGAAAATTCTTATCATCAACGGCCGCAGGCCTCGTTGCCGCAAATTTCACAAAGATTGGCTACAGTCAATCTAGAATCCCCAAGGTTGGTGACCAATTCCAAGTCGCCCTACGCAGTCGTCAAATCCGTGGCACTCGATTAGTCGTGAAGGAAACCACCACGTCCTGGATGGCCAGCGAAACAGCCATTATCGTTTGCGACATGTGGGCAGAACATCCATGCAAGCTCGCCCAGTACAGAGCGGATCGTATGGCATCACGGATGAACGAGGTCATTTCATGGGCCAGAGATCATGGTGCAGCGATCATCCATGCACCGAGTGGTGGCATGAAGCACTATGAAGGCACTCCCTATAGGCAAAGAATGCTTGATGCCCCGCAAAAAACGCCTCCAGCCCCCATTCAGGGGTGGTGTTATCACAATCCCGACAAAGAGGGGAAATGGCCTATTGTCGACGATATTCGGCGAGCTGAAGGCGCCGTTACTGGTTGTGATGATCCGACACCGAAAGCGCACAAAGATCATGATCGACATCAGAATTCGAAAATTCGAATTATTGGCTACGATGGTGTTAGCGATAACGGGCAGGAGATTTACAATTTCCTTGAACAAGAAGGACGGAACAATGTCGTACTCATGGGAGTCCACACCAATATGTGTGTTCTTGGACGACCTTTCGGTATTCGTCAGCAATCCTACCTGGGGAAGAATGTTGTACTGTGTCGTGACCTGACCGATGCACTTTATGATCCACGTGACCCGCCCCACGTAAGCCATGCCCGAGGATTGGAGTTGGTTATTGAACACATTGAACAATACTGGTGTCCAACGATCCTTGGAAAAGACCTTCTGACCGCAACCACTTAACGGTACTGATTACAGCTCGGTGTGCCGCACCGCCAAGCATAAACTACTCCCCTCCAACCAATCATTTTTTCGACAAGAGCACAATGGAATTTACACGCCGAAACACCATCAAATCACTCGCGTTAGGGACATTAGCAGGCTTTACTGTAGAGCAAGCAGAGGCTGCTCGCGCCAATAACATCATCGAACTCGAACAAATTGAGCGGTGGGGGTTAACCCATGACCGAGTTTGGATCGGTGGTGAATTTTGGTCGAATCCAATGGAAGATTGGCGCGTCAATGATGGATGGGCTCAGTGTCAAACGACTGCCGAGCACCGTAGCCTCCATTCAGTAACCCGCCAAGTGACTGACATCAGGCAATCTTTCGCAATGAGTGTGGAGTTATCAAGATCAGCGCAGATCAAGCAAGATGGCGGTGCTGGATTCAAGTTAGGCGTCAAAAGTGATCTAAATGAGTACCGTTCAAATATGTTTGCCAGATCTGGGATCATAGCCGGAGTCGTTCGGGACGAGTTAGTTTTAGCCGGTACACGCGAGAAATTGAGTCGTGTTAACGAAAACGGCCACATTCGTCTAAGCATTATTGCCAGTCGCAAAGGTGATAACTATGTACTCCAGCTCTCGGCCTCCGACCCTGAAACAAATGAACGACTCGGATACGTCCGTAAAGAGGTTCCTGCCCAAACGTGCCTCGGCAATATCTCCCTCGTAAGTCAATACACTGGTCCAAAACAGCGATACAACATACCAGGCTATAAATTTCGCAATTGGCTCGCGGGCGGAGAAGCTCTTTGCCATGCGTTAGATCAACGGTTTGGGCCTATTCTTTGGACAATGTACTCACTCAGTGATTCCCGTTCTAAGGAAGGCTTTGTTTTAAAACTTAGTGCATTGACTGGCCCACTAGGCAAAGAAGATCACAAGGACGTGGAATTACAAATCCTCGTGGAGGACAAGTGGACCACGATTGGTAAATCGACTCTTCATGAGGACGCATGGACCGCCACATTCCGAGTCCCTAACTGGGACGCTAGTCGAGATACGTCGTATCGGGTCCTGTATGAACAACAGTTTAAGCATGGTGACAGTGAGCAGGACCAATGGTCTGGTGTTATCCAGAAGAACCCTGAAGGCGAGCCACTGCGTTTAGCAGCTTTGACTTGTCAAAATGATTACGCCTACCCCTATGCACCGGTCGCTGAAAATGTGATCAAAATGAAGCCGCATATGCTGTATTTCTCCGGCGATCAACTATATGAAGGGCATGGAGGCTATGGCATTATCCGTGAACCGGCACAGCCTGCGATCTTAAATTACCTACGCAAGTTTTATCAATTCGGCTGGGCTTTTCGGAAAGCACTTAAGGACGCACCAACTATCTGCCTGCCCGATGACCACGACGTCTTCCAGGGGAACATATGGGGTGAGGGTGGTGCCGCCATGGCTGACCTCTCTCAGGGCGCCTCGTCTAAAGGTGGTTATCGTGAACCTGCCCGTATGGTAAACACCGTGCATATTACCAATTGCGGCCACCATCCGGACTTCTACGACACCACTCCAAGTAAACAGGACATCAGTGTCTATTACGGTGACATGGTCTACGGTGGAGTAAGTTTCGCGATTCTTGGAGACCGACAATTCAAGAGTGGGCCGGAAAGAGTAGAAACTGGTTCCGGCCGTGCGGACCATGTTCGAGATCCCGAGTTTGACACTTCCGTACTGGACGCGCCGGACTTAATCCTGCTTGGAAAACGACAGGAAGACTTCCTTCGTCATTGGAGCAAGGACTGGCGGGGACACACGATGAAGGTTTTGCTCAGTCAAACTGTTTTCGCTGGGGTCGCTACGCATCATGGGGGATACGACGGATATCTCAAGGCCGACCTCGATTCGGGCGGGTGGCCACAAACAGCACGTAATCGCGCCATTGACATCATTCGCGAGTCGATGGCACTACATATTAATGGTGATCAACACCTGACATCCTTAGTACAGTATGGCGTCAAGCAACAACGTGACAGCAACTGGTCCTTTTGCACTCCTGCTATCGCTGCAGGATACCCCCGGTGGTGGCGACCGGACGACCTGAATGAGGAAGTTCTTAACCGTCCACAACATGGACTAGACAATACCGGCGAATACGTTGATGGCTTCGGAAATTATGCCTACGTCTATGCCACCGGCAATCCGGAAGTTGGCACGAAGCGCCCTCGTTATGAACGAGCCCATCAAAAGGCGAGTGGTTTTGGCTTTGTGCTAATCGATACAAAAGCCAAGACTTATGAGATTCACGCTTATCGATTCAGCGTGGACCCTCTGGACAACAATCCTGAAAACGAATTCCCCGGTTGGCCTGTAACCATCCATCAAGAAGAAAACCGAGGGAATAATAAGCTTGCCTAAGCTACTTCAGCGTATCGTTCGAATCTGAAACTGTTTCGCATATCGGAAGCTAAAACGTTAGTCCATCAGTTTTTGAAGACTCGACAGCATAGCATTGATTGAATCTGGGTTTGCTTCCTTCCAGTCACTGCTGGCGAGCTCACGTCCTAAAACGATAGAGCCTAGATGCGCGAACTGCGTCCGCATGGTTGTTAGTACTTTTTGACCACCGCCACCTGAATGAGTTGACAGTGCAACTGGCAATCCAGTAAACATTTCCCTGAAATCATCACATTGAGTAGACAACCAAGCGATCGCACTTCCCAGAGTCGGCGGCACACCGCCATTGTATTCAGCGGCGCAAACCCAAAGTCCCTTAGCTTCATCCATCAACTGATGTAGCACTTCGAAATCTTCTCCCGGACCAGCCTCGTGATTCCGCGAGCTGTACACCGGAATAGAAAGCTCGGTCAAATCTAAAACCTTGGCAGGAAGACCTAATTCTCCCGCAGCGGCTGATACTTTTTTTGCGAGCACTAGATTCTTTTGGTGACTGGCAGTGATGATTAGAAGCATTCAATTTCCCTTGTTCGTTTAATTATTCTCTTGCTTACCAATTGTGCCGTTACGTCCAGCCTGATTCAATCGGGGATTGAGTAAAAGAATTCGGTTTTTAGCGGCCTTTTGAACCATCAAATGGCCGCCACTAGAGCGGATTGCGTTTCATTCAGTTGGCGTTTTCAAGTAAAATAACCGTTGAATCTTGCAGTTCCCCCAATAGGTATCATCATGGCAACAGAATCTCTGCTTCAACGTCGCGCATTAATCAAATGTGGCGTTTTGGGTGGCATGGGCCTCACGATGTTCGACCATCTATATCGAGCGGAACTAGCGATGGCCAATACAGGCAGCTCACCAGATGCTACCAATTGCATCATGCTATATATGACAGGCGGACCTGCTCAGCAAGAAACCTTCGATATGAAGCCCGACTGCGACGACCGTTTTCGTGGTGAGTTCCTGCCAGCCTCAACCAACGTTGCCGGAATCCAGATTTGCGAACATTTACCTAAGCTCGCACAGGTTACTGATAAATATGCAATCATTCGATCTACCTGGCATGAAAGCAATACACATGGTGTTGGGGTTCATTACAACCTAACGGGGCTCAAACATGCCCCTCGTCAACGGGGCGAACCACAAGTCTCACGAGACGACCCACCAAGCATCGGTGGAGCCTTGCGACAATTACGAGGCGATCGAAATGGCCTACCTGCCGCCGTACATCTCCCTGTTCGAATTGGTGATCAAAATAATTTTCGTTGGGGCGGACAACATGCCGGTTTTTTAGGCCAGCAATACGACCCACTCACTTTGATTGAGGAATCCTGGACTCCAGGGACACTTCCACAAAGCTTTCTTCCGCCGGACGGAGTGGGCGTCAATCGACTTCGTGACCGAGTGCAGTTACTTAAGGGAGTTGAGAAGAGCAAGGCAGGGGCCCAATCGGATGGAAACCCTGAGCTCTATGCCAAAGCGCGTGAACGTGCTCTTAGCATCCTCTCTTCTGACTCTGTATGGAAGGCCTTTCTGATTGAAGAGGAGAAGCCTCAGACACTAGAGAGATATGGCGACAATAAATTCGGACGTAGTTGTCTGGTGGCTCGCCGACTAGTCGAAAGGGGCGTTTCCTTCGTAACTGTGCCCTGGATGTACCTCCATTCAACTAAAAACTTCGATACTCACGCCAATCATTTCAAAGTCATGAAGGACTTGCTGCTTCCGCCAATGGATCAAGCGATGTCAGCTCTCTTTGACGACCTCGAACAGCGAGGCCTTTTCGACAATACATTGGTCGCGTGGACTGGCGAATTTGGTCGCACCCCAAAAATCAACGGCAATGCTGGTCGCGACCACTGGGGGAAGGTCTATAGCACCCTTCTTGCGGGAGCCGGAATAGCAGGAGGTCAAGTTTACGGTGCCACCGATTCAATCGGAGGGGAACCGACCGACAACCCTGTGTACGTCAGTGACTACATAGCAACCATTTACAAAGTTTTGGGTTACGACACCAGTACGTTAGTCCATGACAGATTTGGACGGCCTCACCCTATCGTACACGGACAGCCCGTCAAGGAACTGTTCGGGTGACCTGTACCTAATCGCTCGCTAATACAAATCATACGAATTCGACCTCTCACTTCCTATTTGTAGCACTCTCAGCAATGCATCCTTACCCAGTTACCAACTTACGAAGTCGCGCGAAATGTCTACTCGTGTTGGCAGGTCTTCTATGTTCATTGCCCTACCAATCTTTCGTTAAAGCCGACGAGTTTTTCGAAAAGAAGGTACGACCGCTCCTAATAGCAAAGTGCTATCAATGTCACTCCGGAACGAAGTCTGCCGGCGGTCTTTCGCTGGACTCTCGCCGAGGATGGGAGATGGGAGGGGACTCCGGACCGGCGATTAGCCCTGGTGACCTTGAAAAGAGTTTGTTGATTCAAGCGATCAACTATCAGGGCCTGGAAATGCCGCCTGCCGACAAAGGCGGACCGCTTAACAAGGATGAAATCGCAATTCTCACTAAATGGGTTGAGTCAGGTGCGCAGGACCCGCGCATTTCACCAGAACAAATCGGAGGCATGTCAAAGGCACAAGCGAAGACATGGTGGTCTTACCAAACTATACACAAGACCCCAGCCACCCAATCGTCTGACCAAATAGACGAGCTCGTCCGAGCTCAACTTGGTCCGGCCGGTCTCACTCCTTCAGCAAAGGCAGACCGTAGGACTCTTATTCGACGTGCCACATATGACCTAACGGGGCTCCCACCCCGATATGAAGATGTTGTGGCTTTCGTCAACGATGCCTCGCCAGACGCATTTCGTAAAGTAATCGACCGTCTGCTCGATTCGCCACAGTACGGCGAGCATTGGGGGCGCCATTGGCTAGACGTCGTGCGTTATGCAGATACCGCAGGTGAAAATTCAGATCGTCCGTTACCCCACATATGGCGTTACCGAAACTGGGTAATCGAAGCACTCAATAAGGACATGCCCTTCGATCGCTTCGTTCAACAACAACTCTCCGGAGACCTTGCCCCACTCGATGACACGAACGCTGCGAAAACCAACGGCATTATTGCTACAGGCTATCTGTCGGTGGCCCGTCGTTATGGACACGACATCAATAAAGACGTGCATCTAATGTATGAAGACATCATCGACAATCTTGGTAAGTCAATGCTGGGCATGACACTAGGTTGTGCGCGTTGTCACGATCATAAATACGACCCAGTCTCAGCGGCTGACTATTATGCCCTTTATGGGATCTTTAGTAGCACCAAATTCTCATTTCCAGGTTGTGAGCCCATCCCACATCCAAGCGGATTGTACAATCTCATCCCCGATGATATTGCGGCAACGCGTCAAGCGGAATACGAAGCTGCCATGGCAAAGTTCAAGGCCCAGCAACCCAATAGTCCGGAAGAAATCGCACGGCTGAAGACCGAATACGCAAAGCATTACGAAGTGCTCGCGACCAAAGACATCGGAGAGGCTGGCAACGAGCAGCTCTCCTCGCATCTCGGGGACAATGCAGTTCGCAAAATTCGCAAAGGCGAGATCATCCAGCTAGCCGTCCTGCGTAACGGAAACTACGGCGCAGATACCACTCAAATACAACTGGAATTGGAAAACGTTGACGCACCTGAGAAGCGATGGTCATCCGACGAGTTGATCACATTAATGGACTCCGACTCACCGTCAATTGAATTAAGAGGGGCGACATGGTCTTTTCTAGATGTTACAAACGGTCCGAAATTCCTCGTAGATAAACGCACCGATATTGGTGGAAATTCCGCTTTGCACGGATGGGCAGCCGGCGACAACCCCTCTTACTTCTCAAGCGTCAGCGACGCACCAGTGGTTGTCTGGACCACGCTTCCTCCCAAAGCATTATTTACTCACCCGGGTCCCAATGAGGATTCAGGGTTGTCCTGGGTATGCCCAGAAGACGGCAATTACAAAATCAGCGGATTTGTGAAAGACGCACATCCCATTTCGGGTGGTGACGGTGTTTCATTCCGTATTGAACATTTCAAAGACCCAACTTTAGGTCCACAGCTTATTGCGTTTAGTAAGAACAACGGAGAGCTCGTACCGCCAATCAAACCAGTTTTGCCAGTTGCATTTGCCGTGAGCGATGGCGAAGTTGCAGATGCCAAACTACACGAACGAGGTGACCCTGAACTTGAGGGAGATGTCATTGCCCGACGTTGGCTCGATGTCTTTGGCGGTAATGAACTAGCGAATCCCGAACAAAGCGGACGTCAGGAATTGTCGAACTGGATCACGTCTCATCCACTTTTCACTCGGACTATTGCCAATAGAATATGGCAGTGGCACTTCGGTAAAGGAATCGTTACCACCCCAAACGACCTCGGTTCCCGCGGCGCGCCGCCCAGTCATCCTCTACTTCTAGAGTTTTTATGCCAACAACTGGTTGCGCACGACTTTCGGCTAAAGCCGATCCATCGCTTAATCATGCTTAGTGAAACCTATCAGCAAGATTCCCTCGCGAGCGAGAAATCTCGCAATGTGGATCCGGGGAACCTACGTCTCAGTTATTATTCCCCTCGCCGCCTCACTGCCGAGGAAATTAGGGATTCACTGCTAGCAGTCAGTGGGCAACTCGATACATCACCCGGGCAAGCACATCCTTTTCCTGCTGAGACGACATGGAACTTTAGTCAGCACGCTCCATTTAATGCCGTTTACCCGACAACGAAGCGGAGTGTTTACATGATGGTTCAACGCCAACGTCGACACCCTTTCCTTGCACTGTTCGATGGCCCTGATCCGAACACCAGCACAGCCGCTCGAAATCAGACCACAGTTCCCTCTCAGGCACTTTACTTCCTCAATGA
This sequence comes from uncultured Pirellulaceae bacterium, assembly GCA_938082855.1. Classification (GTDB taxonomy): domain Bacteria; phylum Planctomycetota; class Planctomycetia; order Pirellulales; family Pirellulaceae; genus UBA721. The sequence goes on from CALKCC010000225.1 coordinate 14,750, forward strand.
CGAATTCTTCCACCACGCCTCCGTCGCGACCGCCGATCGGCTTTTAGATTCGAAGGATTCACAGACGCTTGCAGATCAACTGTATCAGCGACTGTACCAAAGAGTTCCAACAGAAAAGGAATTCGATTTGACCTATCAGTTTTACGATGACTACCCCGGAAGCCCTAATGATAAATGGGCCGCCTTCGCTCGCGCATTATTAGCGAGTAACGAATTCTTATATATCGATTAAAACCACTATTCCTTTGACCGATGACTTCCTTTCACGATCTACACGCTCTGCAATAATCGTCCTGAGTAACCAATGAAACAATTTAACCGCCGACAAGTTCTTCGATCTTCCATCGCTGGGTCAATGCTATTGCCCGGACTTACTGAATGTCTCGCACTCGATGAACAAAAGCGGGGAACGAATCAGAAAACCCATTTCCCGGCGAAGGCCAAGAATGTCATCTTCTTGTTCATGACCGGAGGTGTCTCCCATGTGGACACATTCGATCCGAAACCTGCCTTGCATCGTGATCACGGGAAGGAGATTAAGGCGGATCATCCCGAGATTAAGGATCGCCCAGGCTATGAGAGGATCTATCTAAAACGCCCTCAATGGGAGTTTTCACCACATGGTGAATCCGGCATCGAAGTAAGTACTCTATTTCCTCATGTAGCGACCTGCGTGGATGACATTGCCATGATTCGGTCTATGCATACATCACACTCGAATCACTACAATGCCACTCTTGGAATGCACACCGGGTCATTTGCATTTTCGAGACCTAGCATCGGCTCATGGGTGACTTACGGCATGGGGACAGTCAATCAGAACTTGCCTGGGTTTATCGTGATTGCTCCTCGACAAACCTATGCAGGTACACAGGTGTATTCCAACGACTTTTTACCTGCCATCAATCAGGGAACGCTGGTCGTCCCAGGTGCTGAACCCATTGCAAATGTTAGCCCACGTCTACCTAAAGACAGGCAACGCCTCGAACTTGATGCACTGCAGGCTCTAAATTCCTTACATTTAGACAAACGCAGTAACAAAGAAGCCTTACAAACTCGCATGAAAAGCTTTGCCACTGCCTATGGCATGCAGACCGCCGTACCTGAAGCATTCGACTTCAGCAAAGAAACCGAATCCACGCTACATAACTATGCCATCCAACCAAATTCAACCGCGGGATTTGGTTGGCAGTGCCTTGCTGCACGTCGTTTGGTCGAACGAGGCGTCCGATTCGTCGAATTGATCGATACGGGTTCTTCCGGTAACTGGGACGCCCACGGTGATATGATGTCCCATGTGGGTTTGGCCAAAAACGTAGACCAACCCATTGCCGCCTTACTGAAAGATCTTAAACAGCGTGGCATGCTCGAAGAGACGCTCGTCGTATGGACAACCGAATTCGGACGAACCCCATTTAACAACACTGCCGATGCGAAGGGCCGCGAACACCACCCTTGGGCATTCACGTCCTGGCTTGCGGGTGCTGGAGTGAAAAAGGGTATCGTGCACGGTGCCACGGACGAGCATGGCTTACGTGCGTCAGAAGACACTGTCCATGTGCATGACTTCCATGCTACAATCCTCCATCTATTGGGTTTTGACCACGAGAAGCTAACCTATCGACATGCCGGTCGTGACTATCGACTGACGGACGTCGAGGGCTCGGTCGTCCAAAACGTCCTCGCTTAATTACATAGAAAGCCTAAAATGCCTCGCCACTACCATACAGTCATTCTTCTATTGCTTGCCGGCAGTACGCTCGGAGCCGCGGACTGGAAAAAACACACCATTACCCAGCAAGGCCACTGCAACACAGCAGTAGCCTTGGATGCAAATGGAGACGATTTTCTCGATGTCATTGCTAGTTTTAATGGCGGTGTAAGCCTCTTTTTGGCTCCGGACTGGAAACGCGAAATCATCCTCCATCGATTTGAAGGTGGCAACGGTAGCTGTATCCACAGTGAGGTTATTCACGTGGACGGAGACGGCGATTTGGACTGGGCCGGCACACTAGCTCATAGCCATCCATTTTGGTTAGAAAACCCTGGTCCCAAATCAAACCAGAAGGGAGCATGGACACCACGACTGATTGACCCGGATATCACCGGTATCCATTGCATTCTCAAGTCCGACATCGATAACGATGGAAAACCGGACCTCATTATTAATAACTTCGAACCCGAAAAAGGTATCGGCGATTCGATGGCCTGGTTCAGTATTCCTAAAAACCCACTACGCGCTAAACAATGGCATCGGCACGTCTTCGCAGATGGCAATGCACGTGGCGGGAGCCATTACATGGGAGCCGGCGATATTGACGGGGATGGATGGAAAGAGATTGCGGTAGGTGCAAAAGGGAAACCTTTTGCCGACGGAAACTGGTTTGCCTATTGGAAAAACCCTGGAAAAGAAGGAGTGAAGGGAGCGTGGAAGAAGGTATTACTCGCGCAGAATCAAACCGCAGCGACCAATATTCACCCGGCGGATGTCAACGGCGACGGCAAGGTCGACTGGCTTGCGACCAGAGGACATGGAGTAGGGGTTATCTGGTTCGAAAACCCGTCTTGGAAAATTCATGACATCGATACAACCATCCGGCAGCCTCACAGCCTTTCCGTCACGGACTTCAATCAGGACGGCCATATTGATGCCGCCTCTTGTGGTTATGAAAGCAAACGTGTGATGCTGTATCTAAATCGAGGAGATGGAACCTTCTCGCTTAATACGCTTGATGATAACCAAGAAAGTTATGACTTACGTCATGTCGACATGGATGGAGACGGCGACATGGATATCTTAAATGCGGGTAGAGGGTCGCAGAATGTTGTGTGGTACGAAAATCCCCTTCGCTAAACTCTCTGCTAGCCAATTTGGATTACTCCCTGTTCGGTATTTATTTCTAGCTCTTTGTTGTTTTCCTCAACTGGGAATTCAATCGCTGAAGGCGCAATCCAGTTTTGATTTTTATCAAAAACCCATTCAATACCAGACAGCCAAAGATGACAACGCGATCACTCATCTCAAACAGGCTCTGCAGGATGGGGACGTCAAACTGGACTTTCATCCAAGACGCGGATACCTGGATTCCATACTGTCCGTTTTGCAAATCCCGGTAGATTCACAGGCACTTGTCTATTCCAAGACGAGCCTTCAACTAAGGCCTATCAACCCAACCACACCACGGGCTCTTTATTTCAATGATTCGGTCTACGTTGGCTGGGTACCGGGGGGAGACCGGCTTGAATTCATCGCTTCGGATCCAACACTCGGGTCTGTGTTCTATTCACTTCAGCAAACAAACGCTTCGCCCCGTTTGGTTCGAGACAAAGGGGAATGTCTGCAATGCCACGCAAATCGCCGAACACACGAGGTGCCAGGTCCACTAGTTCGTAGCCTATATACCAGTGCAAGCGGACAACCAGTTTACAATTTCGGGAACTTCCTTTCGGATCACTCATCACCATTGCATGAACGATGGGGAGGATACTATGTAACCGGAACTCACGGCAAAATGCTCCACATGGGCAACATGTTTATTAGCCGCGACGACGACGTCGATAACATTGATTTCTCTCAAGGCGCCAATCGACTCAGCCTACCTCGGAACATGAATGTAGATCTCTACCCCACGAATACCAGCGACATCGTCGCACTCATGGTGCTCGAGCACCAAACACAGATGCAGAATCTGCTAAGTAAAGCAATTTATGAAGAGCGCCGAGCAGAACATTACGATGGCACCTTTGGTCTAGACAAAAATGGCGGTAGCGATTTTACGAAGCGAAGGATCGATCGAGTCGTAGCTGAGCTTGTCGACTATTTATTCTTCGTCGACGAATTCGCACTAACCTCACCCATCACTGGCACAAGCATGTTCGCTCGTGATTTCAGCAAAAGAGAGCCTCGAACGAAAAGTGGCCAAAGCCTTTATCAATTTGATCTGAATACACGGATGTTCAAATATCCGTTGAGCTACATGGTTTATACAGACGCGTTTAAACGCCTGGGCCCAAAAACCACTTCCGCATTGCACCGTCAAATTCACCAAATCTTGACTGACTCTCTCAGTACTACAAATGAGACTCGCTTTGATCACCTCACACCAGAAACTAAAGCGACAATCAGACAGATTCTGATTGAAACCCACCCTGAGCTTGGAAAACTTTTTTCCAGTTAGATCTTCACGCTTATTTATCCCGCGCGACCTTATAGACGAGTGGTAACTCAATCACCAATCCGGCGACTTTGCGACCCCCGTTCTGTTGAGATAGCGCGCTGACGTGGCACTTCTGGCAACTGGCGAAAAGAGTAAT
>CALKCC010000226.1 GCA_938082855.1 uncultured Pirellulaceae bacterium
TAAGACAAAGCCTCAAACAGATCTCTGAAATTCACGTCTCGTTTACGGTATCCTTCACGAGCAAATGCCAGCACTGCGTTGGGGCCACATTCAAACCTTCCATCGATCATTCTAGTGAAGTGGACACCGAGAAACGGGAATTGTGGGTCTGGAACTGGGTAAATGAGATTATTGCAAAGGTGATATGACTCAGGTTTCAAGTCATAGTATTCCCCACGAAACGGCACGACCTTAGATTCGGGACGCTCCCCTGTCTTTTTGGCAATCCGATCACAAAATAATCCCGTACAGTTAATCATGTAACTACCGTGAAAATCACCAGCAGTGGATTGCACCACGACTTCATCCCCACTCTTCTTGATTCCCTTCACGAAGGCATCATTGATGACTCGCCCACCTCGTTGAGCAAGAATTTCAGCCAGTCGTAATGCCACATCCCGATAGCTTACGATCCCGGCATCTGGAACCCAAATCGCCTTAACCCCAGCCGTATGCGGCTCAATTTCACACAACCGCTCGCGGTCTATCACTTCACAACGAACGCCATTTTTCTGACCGCGTTCATAGATATGCATCAAACGTTCGACTTCGCTATCATTAACAGCGACGATTACTTTGCCGCAAATATCATAGGCGATGCCTTCGTCTTTGCAGAATCGCTCCATCATCGAGCGGCCTTCTCGACAATTCAGGGCTTTGAGTGAACCGGGCTTATAGTAGATTCCCGAGTGAATCACTCCAGAGTTACTTCCCGTCTGATGGACTCCAACTTCCGCTTCCTTCTCCAGCACTGTCACCGTCATCTGAGGGTATTTATTCGCAATCTGATAAGCCGTGGCTAATCCGACGATGCCACCTCCGGCAATAACAACATCACTTTTGCTGTGAGTATTCATCGATCTGTTTTCAATCCTCTCACCCAGGACAACGGGTTGAATATTGTTCGCGTCAGGGCGTTTCTCTATAATTTCCGTCAGGGTCAACTAATCATTGTACCCTTTTGCAACAAAACCGTTGATGCAATGCGTCAATCAAAAAAGGACCTGACTCTCATGGCATACCGCTCTCATTCAGCTCTCGGCAACACGCTACTAGTCATCGCATTTTTGTGCAACCTTCCCTTAACGAGTCAGGCTCAATCGACAACCTCCTACAGCGACACGCCTTCCATCTCGCTTCTCGAGGACGGCGATAGTACGGATACAACTGCGACGAGCGCGGACGATAAAAAGGACGAGGAACTCTACGAGCTCATCAAACTGTTCGTCGACACGTTGGATCAGATCGACCGAAATTATGTCAAAGATGTGAACCGTCGCGAGCTTGTCGATGGGGCCATTCAAGGCATGCTTGAAAAACTCGACAAGCATTCGAATTACATCCCTCCTTCTAATGTCGACCGGTTTAAATCCCGAGTGGAAAACGAATTCGGGGGTATCGGTATCCGCCTCAATAACCAGAGCGGTAAACCAACGATCATTACTCCGATGTATGACAGTCCTGCCTACAATGCCGGGCTACGCCCAGGAGACGTCATCCAATCCATCGATGGCACTCCCACTGAAGGCTTACCGTCCGCAGACATTGTCAAAGCTCTAAAAGGTAAGATTGGGACGACTGTCAAACTTGCCATTCACACGCCCTCCTCGAACCAATCCAAAGTCGTCGAAGTGGAACGAAAACTAGTCCGCATGGACTCCGTATTAGGCGCCACTCGCAATCAAGATGACAGTTGGAACTATTTCATCGACGAAGAGAACAAAATTGGATATTTGATGGTCACCAATTTTGGCCGTCATACAACCAGCGAAATCCTGGATGCCGTGAAACTACTCAAGAGTCAGGACGTGAAGGGACTGATCATCGACCTTCGCTACAATCCTGGCGGTCTCCTGTCGGCCGCCATCCAGATCTCAGATCTATTCATTAAAGAAGGGCGAATCGTAAGTACAGAGGGACGAAGTACGCCTAAGCGAGTCTGGGATGCAAAGAGCGCAGGGACGTTTGACGAATTCCCGATGGCCATTCTCATCAATCAGTTTAGTGCGAGTGCAAGTGAAATTCTTTCGGCCTGCCTACAGGATCACGACCGAGCGGTGATTGTGGGGCAACGATCCTACGGGAAAGGAAGTGTCCAAAACATCATTGAATTGGAAAACGGAAAGAGCGTCCTTAAACTAACGACCGCTGGGTATTTCCGCCCCAGTGGAAAGAACATCGATAAACCATCAGCCGAAGGCACAGACGAATGGGGAGTCTCTCCTAATGAAGGATTCGAAGTGATCTTCAGTGACGAACAAAATCGTCTGCTTAGGGAAGCTCGGCAGGATTCAGACATCGTGCTCAATGGTGCCACTCATGACCCAAGAGAGGGTAAAGAATACTTAAAACTAGTCGATACCCAACTTATGAAAGCTCAGAACTATCTCTATAGTGAATTGCAGTTACCTGAGCTTGAAATCCCAGAGATTCCAGAAAACTCGGAAGAGAATGTCTCTGACAATTCCGAGACGAATTCGGGACAGGATAATCGCAGACCCTTTAAACGCCCCAAGAAACGCCAGTCGTCTGAATAATTCCACCAATGAAAATACTCACCATCGAATCCACCTGTGATGAAACCGCTGCCGCAGTAATTACCGATGAATTTGAAGTCCTCAGTAGCGTCGTTGCGTCTCAGGAACAACTGCATCAAAAGTTTAACGGAGTGGTACCAGAGATCGCGGCCCGTGCGCATGTGGAGCGAATTCTACCGGTCATTAATGAGACTTTAGAGCGTGCCTCCATTAGTCTGACAGATCTCGATGCCGTGGCCGTGGCTAACGAACCGGGCCTAGCAGGTTCCCTGCTGGTTGGCGTGGTCGCTGCCAAAGCTCTTTGCCTAGCTCATGACATTCCGCTCGTCGCAGTAAATCATCTGCAAGCCCACATCTTTGCCTGTCGCCTAGCGGCCGAGAAGAATGTATTTCCCTGCGTTGGTTTAATTGTCAGCGGCGGACACTCGAACCTTTATAAGTGCAATACTGCGTTGGACTTCACACCACTTGGTGGCACGATTGATGACGCTGCAGGGGAAGCATTCGATAAAGTTGCCACGATGCTGGGACTTCCCTATCCAGGCGGCCCATCGATTTCCAAAGCGGCTCTTGAGGGAGATAACAAAGCTTATTCATTTCCACGCCCATTCCTACGAGACAAAGAGTCTCTGGACTTTTCCTTTAGTGGTTTGAAAACGGCCGTTCGATACGAAATCGCGGGACAGGGGCAGGTCGATTTTTCCGCTCTGGAAATCCCCGAACAAAAGATTGCTGACGTAGCCGCCAGTTTCCAGGCTGCGGTAGTCGATTGTTTGGCTGGCAAAGCAATGCTAGCACTTGAGCGTTCCGGAATGGACACGCTTTGCGTCGGCGGTGGCGTAGCGGCAAATCATGTTTTGCGAGATCGCCTACAAGCGGAATGTGAACAGGCAGGAGTCACACTACATATCGCTCCGTTCAAACTTTGCACAGACAATGCCGTGATGGGAGCGATTGCTATTGAGCGGCTTCAAGCCGGGCTAATCGAAGACCTGTCTTTGGACATATCCCCTGGTCTTATGCGGATTGGCAAAAGCTAAAGCGACGGTCCTTAGTAATGTCACAGACGAATAAAAAAGGCCGGACTATTAAAGTCCGGCCTTTTCTTATTTACAAGTGGTGTGGTGAATTAACTGGTTAGTTGTTGTTTCCACCACCGCCGCCACCTTGGCCGTTTTGGCCCTGGCCGTTACCCCGGTTGTTTCGATCATCCAGAGTCTGAGCCTGACCGGTAGCAAAGTTAAATGTTCGAACGTCGCCTACACCCATTTTAATTGGCATTGGAGGAACGGTCACACGAACATAGCGTCGGTCAGGTGATACGATCGGCGCCATTGCTGAGAAGAAAGCACCTTCAGGCAAGGTCGTAATTTCCGGACGGTACCCGACAGCACCACGTCCTGGCAGGAAGAATCGACCATCTCGGGCTGCCAACTTTCGTGAGATAGCAAAATTCCGAGCGGCATCAGAATCTGAGAGACTATGCAATTGTTGTGCTAACAAAGCCTGTCCCACCATTTCCTGATGCTCTCGCATATTCTCCAGTTGATGAGCTCCGATGGGTTCAACTCGTCGTCCATGCAATACGTCGAAGATTACCACGGCTCCGGTATCATCCAGTTCCAACTGTTCATGGATATGTGGTTTTTCCTTGTTATCGGTATAGATGTCGACTGTCACTTTACCAGCGGTCACATTACCCCAAACTCGGCGAATCAGCAGGCGGTACTCTCCTTTGAATGCCTTAGGGCAAACATAAGATTCACTGTAACCGTTCACTGGTTGTTGGCCTGCTACTGAGAATTTATCTCCAAGCAACACTCCACCAGCTGTTGTACGCTCGTTTTGAAGTGAGCAGATCGTCCCGGTTGGTTCCTGAACAAACAAATCGATATCTGCGTTGCCTGTCCAGCGTACAACGACTCGGCAATCCCTGTGTGTTGCACTGGAAAGATTTTCACCGAACGACTTAGCCTGTTCCATCAGTCCAGCTTGTTTAAGCTGAAGCATGACAGCTTCGGCTGTTCGTTGTGCATCGAATTCAACATGACGTTGCTCATTCGTCCAGGCTTGGCTTAGAACGCCAACCGAGGCCCATTTGATCGCTTCCAAATCACCCAAACGTTTTGCCAGAGCGAGTCCTCGTACATAGGGCTCGGGCCGATAGGGATTCACTTCAGAAACGTCTTGTAGCACCTGCAAGGCACGCTTATGGAGTCCCACTTCTGACATATAGATTCCGGCGGCAAGCAACGACTCTTCATCGTTACTGTAATCCACTGCCGACATCAAAGCTCGTTCCACTTCTTCGATAGGAGCGTGATTAGCCTGCATGGCCAGCCCCAGCCCTTCATACATCCAGAATTGCGACTGTTCATTACGAATCGCAGCCATCATGATTGAAATCGATTCATCAACCAATGCCTTGGCTTTTTCACTGTTATCGGATTGATGCAACCGGCTGGCCTGCATCATATGAAGCTGCACGGTGTAACGAACCTGACTATCATGAGCAACTTTTGCTTCGCCTTCGAGACTTGCTTGTTCAGCGAAGTAGCGATCCCAGGCTGCATCGATAGATTCGCCTGCTTGTGGCTCCACGGTCAGTTTCGTGAGCTGCTTCTTGATTGCTTCCGGAACTTCGACTTGGTCTTCAGCGACAGGCTTAGCTTCAGGAGCAGTTTCTTCTTGCGTCGTTTTGAGGGTAACAGGTTTAGCGCCCAGGATGAGTTCGTCATCGACGTGCTGGAATCCACCGCCGCCCATACCCATGCCGCCGCCCATGCCCATGCCGCCGCCGCCCATGCCCATGCCGCCGCCCATGCCCATGCCCCCGCCGCCCATTCCCATGCCGCCGCCCATGCCCATGCCCATACCACCCATGCCACCACCGGACATAATTGGCATAACCAGGTCACCGACTTCATAGGTACGGATGATCAGTTCATTTTCAGCAGCTTCAGGCGTTGTGATCTTCAGAACTTCGTCGTTAATCACGTAGGTCAGTCCAAGGCTATTGAGCATCAGTTTCAGTCCACTTCGAAGAGTAATACCTCGAAGATCCTGATTCACAGCCATTTGTGAATCCAAACCGGCATCGGCTAATGCTTTTTCGTCGATAATCATTGGAATGCTGTGACGAGTCTTCACGCTGTCGACAACTTCACCAAGTGGCTGGTCGAAGAACAACATGACAGTTTCTTCGTCCAACGCATCGACGATTTTCTGTTCGGCAGGATTATTACCCTGATCGGTAACATACTTACGTCGTTCGACAGTAATTCGATGCCAGAATTCTGCTTCTGGATAACGAATTGGTGAATCGCCACCTGGGAACGGAATCAATGCCTCGTCGTTTTCATACATCACGTCGGCAAAGTTCTTGTGTCGCAGGTCACGGAATTTCTCCAAACCTTTGTATTGGCGAAGGATACGAGCTTTCCAAACGGCCGTCGTTGGCGTTCCGTCGTACGGTAATAAGACTCGAATCGGCATCGCGATTTCCGCATCAGCGGTCAGGTACTTCTCACCTTCATCGACTCGCTTACGGTCATCTTCCAAGGCCGCTTCATCCATCAGGACATTGAATTTCGCCATCAGGCTGGTGATCAATTCCTGTTTTCGAGCCGTTTCGTCGGCCAGATTTTTCAGACGCTGAGCGTTGGCTTCGCGGCTCTGTGCGAGCATTTTCTGTTCATCGACATCGACCTGACGAGCACCGGTTTCACGGATAGCGTCTTCGATTTGCTTACGTAATTGCTGGCGGATGTCACCAGCCACATCGGTAGCACTGTCCACCTGTTCCAGAAGCAGCTTCAGTTCCTGAATCGCCTTTTCGGGTGAACGTCCCATGAGGTCCCGAGCTTGTTCCAAGCCGTTTTCAACGACAGCCTGTAATTTACCTGCCAGAACTTTTCGTTCGTTTTCAACGTTATCTAGGAAGCTAGATGGATCTTCGAGGCTGGTATCAATATCGTCCGAGCCATCCAGAACCAAAGCCCCTGGATTTGCCGGAGCCGGAGCTGCCGGAGCTGGAGCGGTATCCTGTACTAAGGCAATTTCAGTTGTGACAGGCCCACGTTCAGCAGCACCTTTGATCGCCTTGGCTTCTGTATTGGTGGGATCTTTACGAAGGACTTCATCTGCCACTTCGATTGCCCCTTTCACATCACCGGTCCTCAAAGCGTGCAAGCCGACTGTATTCAGCTCACCTACATTGTTCTGAACACTGCGACGGACTTCGATCAAACCTTCTGTACCCAGTGTTGGCAAACCAACTCCCTGATGAGGAGCTGCATTATCGACCAAAGTTGGAAGGAAGTTATAGTCTTCGTTGGAACCACTCTGGGCTACATCCCAGGAAAGCTCGACTTTTTGACCTGCAACCGTACCTGAAATGCTAATTTCGATAGCACCTGGCTTTTCTAATTCTCCGACGAGAATCGTGTCACGATCCATTCGGACTGGAGGAGTTGTTTCACTTGTGTAAACCGACTTAACTCCTTCCGACGAAGTGATTTCGGTCGGCCAGAGAACAGGAGCAACAACAGCGCCAGCTAGGTCAAATCCACTTTTGACACTGGTTTGTTGATCTTCGTTATCCACTCGAATAACACCACCGGTACTGTTACCGAGTGCTGCTAATAGTTCGATGTTTCGTTGGGGACCAATGGCAAAGGAAGAGAACGAAAGTTGTTTGGATACCAAATCGCTAACGAGCTCTTTATAGTCACTGATTTGAAGTAAATTCGCTTTACTCATGCCGTCACCGATGTAAACGACACTCTTCTGATTCTTACTTTCCACGTTGAATTGTTTTGCTGTGGCCTTCAGCAACTCAACCATATCGGTGGAACCCAATGCTGCTCGACGATTTAGCTTCGCGATCGCAGCCTTCATTTCTTCACTATCAGCAGCGACAAAATCACGCGACATCGGTACTGCATAGAGATCCACTGCCATTAGCTTCACTCGATGAGTTCCATCCAAGTTTGCCAGCATGGAATCCAGACACGACATCGCATCCTTGCGGTATTCACCAATCTGACTTGCAGATGTATCGAATAACACAAGAATATCGTGAGCACCAGCTTGCGGTAGCTGCTGGTCTGCCTTCAACGATAGAGCAAAATAAGTTTCCCCAGTTACCTTCTTATAGGTGTGCAGAACACCTTCAGAATCGGCCGCATGTGTCAACGGTGACAGAGCGAATGTTGCCAGGGTGAAAATCAGGGTAGTTAGCGCAATGCGTTTGGACATGGCCAAAAAACTCCAACGCAAGATTTGAATTTACTTCTCTGTTCTGTTGCTCTTAAAAACTAGGTTTTCTCGAGCAACTACATTTTATTCAGCTGAATTGATTCTGACCACCAAATATTTCAATTTAGAGAAATCAGGTAAGTCTTACTAATTACAGCCCAGGATCATCCTGATCCTGTAAGGCGCACAAATAGTACGTCTTAGTCTTAGGTTCGAATATTCCTATTGTGTCGGTATAGCGGACTCGTGCATTTCCTCGACTAAAACCGAATTCATGTACC
>CALKCC010000227.1 GCA_938082855.1 uncultured Pirellulaceae bacterium
GTGTCACCTGATTTGGGTGAGAGAAGAGTGGGTGGCACCGGATGGATTTAGTTTTGGCGGATGTGGGTGTTACAGAATTTGGTGATGAGCTGTTGTGGCTCGTCTTGGTAGAAATTGTCACCGCCGTGAAACCCACCGTGAATGACATGAAAGAGAACAGGCAAGTTTAGCTCTTTGTATTTCGCGTGCAGTTCATGAGACTGGTTAATCGGAACTTGTGGATCCTGATCTCCATGAATCAGTAGTAACGGTGGATCTTTCCTATCCACGTGGTCCACAGGACTGGCCAATTTCGCTAGTGCCTGAACCTTTTCGGGTCTTGCTCCTAACAAAAGCTCCAATGCAGGGACTCTTACGCTCAATCCATGTGGCGTGGACTGATGTAAAATCGTCATGAAATTGGTAGGACCAAAAAGATCAACGATGGCATGGACATCGGAAGACTCCTTCGGGAACACGCCAGTGTCGCCCTCGAGTTTTTGATGATCATTGGTAACTCCTAATAAGGCAGCCAGGTGACCGCCGGCCGATTCACCAGCAACACCAATACGGTCAGCAGAGACCTTCCAGTGAGCGGCAGTGGCTCTCATAAATCGTACAGCGGCTTTGAGGTCATGCATTTGAGCGGGGAATTTGGCAGTGGGTGACAATCGATAATCCACGCTTGCAATGGCATATCCTTGCTTCACCAGAAACAGTAACGGCATTCGATCTTTTGAGCCTCGGCGCCAAGCACCTCCATGGATCCAAACAACTAGAGGAGCCTGCTCGACGTCATGGGGAAGATATAGGTCGAGTAGCAGTCGATGTTCTCCGACTTTCCCATATTCAACGTTATTGATTCGGTCGTATCCATCTTCCTTAGAGGTATTATCTGCCTCGCCAAGTGACAAAAAAGAACCAAAGAGAATGACTACTAGTAAGTTACGACGAGGTCTCATGAGTGTGCTTTCAAATGAAAACTTAATTAGCATTGTGACCTGTATTTTAAGTCACGCCGCGCTTAGCTGCACAGGACTCGGAGGGTTTACATCGGTTGGGACTTCACCCATAATTCGACTTTATCGTTTCGAATTCGTTGGAATTGGCAATTCCGCATTCTGTTTTGCATCAATAAAGTACATTTCATGTCAGACTCGACACCGTTAACAACCCCTGGTGGCCGTGAGATTCAACCTCATGATTCTCAAATTCACTGTGTACAGCCAGGTGGAGGTGTATGCATGAGAATTGAATTGTTTTGGGGGCATCTACGGCGCGCCTACTTAAAGACATTTCGGCGTGGATACGTGCGACGCATGGCAGTCACTCGACAGGGAGATCATAACCAATGTCCTTGGGATGTCCTCGATCCTCGAGATTTGAAGTTCTATGCCAATCAGCCAGGATACTATTGGGAACCTCAGGACGATCCTTTTACCGGTCGTGAAAACTTTGGTTTTGCTCGAGCAGGTTTAGCAGAGATGATCATTTTCTCGTTAGTGCTAATACCAATGCTGGCTCTGTTCATTTACTTGTCGCAAGTGCATTCGCCATGGTGGTGGATTGCAGCCGTTGTACCGTTCTTACTTGAAATGGAAGTGGTCTGGTTTTTTCGAAATCCTCGACGAGTCGTCCCGACGGAGCCTGGTACGGTGGTGTCTCCGGCCGACGGAAAGATTGACTTGATTGAAGAAATTGAACACGACGATGTGATCGACGGTCCGGCAATAAAAATCGCCATCTTTCTTTCGGTATTCAATGTGCATATCAATCGAGTCCCAGTTGCATGCACCGTGTTTGCCTCGCGATATCGCCAGGGGAAATTCCTTAGTGCATTAAAGCCGGAATCAGCTTGGGAAAATGAGCGTCTGGAACTTTGGTTGGAATCAACAGAAGCTCCGCATCGAGTAATGCGTGTGCGTCAGATTACAGGTCAGCTTGCACGACGGATTGTCTGTTGGGCTAAAACAGGTGAGCGTTTTGATCGAGGAGCTCAATTTGGAATGATCAAATTAGGCTCTCGCACAGAATTGATCCTACCTCGGGAAGAGGGTTTGGAAATCATGGTGAAGTTAGGTGATAAAGTTCAGGCTGGCACAACGGTTTTTGCGAAGTATCAATAAATTGATCATTATCAAACCTCTCCACACGGGATTATAATCGACCGTATGAATGATCAATTGCCTCAGGAACCCTCTTTGAATCTCGATGATGATGTGTCGGAAGATTCGAAGTTTCCCATCCTCCCCACCTTGATGACACTCGGTAATGCCATCTGTGGTCTGACAGCGATTGGCTTGGCAACGAAAGCCGTCGGTTTTCAGGTCGCTGTCGCAGAAGGCGGGGAACTTGCAATTCAACTGGCTCAACAGAGTATTGATTATGAGTCTCTCCGGTATGCGGGACTGTTAATCTTTCTGGGAATGCTTTTTGACGCTTTGGACGGCCAAGTGGCTCGGATGCTAAACCAAACCAGCAAGTTTGGAATGGAATTGGATAGCTTGTGTGATGTGATTACCTTTGGCGTCGCTCCGGCATTCATCACGCTGTTCTTTGCTGACGAGATGCCTTCTCGGTTTTTGAAGGGAGCAGCTGGAATTTACACACTCTGTGCAATCCTGAGGCTGGCTCGATATAACGTGGAGGCAGACGAAGGAACGGACACTTCTTATTTTCGCGGGCTACCATCCCCGGCTGCAGCCGGCACGATTGCGACTTTTGCGATGGCAATGCCTGACATTATCCGCCAACGAGAAGCGGTATTGGAAACGACCAATATTGACCTTTTGCGAGTCGTCATGTTTGTCGTACCGGTAATAACCGTGTTACTGGCTTGGCTCATGGTGTCAGGAATTCAATATCCTCATTTAGCAAAGACGCTGGCGAAGAAGAAGTCCATGAAAAGGCACTACTTCAAAATCGTACAGATTATATTCGCAGTGATCTTTGCTCTCATCTTTCACGAACTTGCCTTGCCCGTCATCTTTCTCTATTACTTGCTGACTCCATTTGTACAGACGCTGATGAGAAAGTTTTCCAGCGCATCAAAAAAGGCTTCAGCTGAAACAGCCAAAGCCTCTTCGTGACTCGGTAATCTTTTACCTGACTAAAACGGCTTACGCCGTGGCTGTTGCCAAATGTTCCACGGATAATTGCTCACATCGATTGCCGGTTGAATCATAAACAAAGAGTTTGTTTTTCAGACAATCCCAAACGGCAGTGAGTGTTACCTCGCGGGGACCATTGACGCTGAACAAAACGCCACACGGATTACCACCGCGTGTCAGCGGTCGTTCGCATAACGGGAATTGAGATGATTCGAGTTGGCCAATATCGCAAAGTGTCTGATGAACCAAATCGCGTAAGTGATCGGTGGTCATCTCAGTGGGCTTCTTAGACATCATAGAAAACATGGTAGAACCTCAGGTGTCGATGCAAAGCACATCACGGATTGGAGATGGTGTGGTGTGCCGGATGGAGAAGAGTGTTGGGCTACAGATTCAATTATCGGAATTCCTCCTCCGGACATGCACGATGGCGAGCCTCAAAATTTCAGAAACCTGAAAAATGATGACGGCAAATGTGAAGCCTTGCGGATTGCCAAGTTCATTCACTTACCGATTCTTAACACTGTGTGTAAACTGAAGTTATTCATATTCAATTTGTTCAATTTGTTTACAAAATGTCAGACCCAACCATCCAAGCTCACTCTGAAAATGCGCTGCCAGGTTCCACTGGTGAACGTAACTTACAACAACTCTTTGGCACGACCCAACGTGCTGAATGGTTTTATAACTGTCAGGTGATTGATCGCCTGAATGATGAGATGCACCGTTTCCTGTCGAGAATGGAAATCATGTTTGTCTCAACCTCAGATTCGCAGGGAGCATGTGATTGCAGCATTCGCTGCGGCCTGCCAGGGTTTGTTGTCGCGTTAGATGACAAGACTGTGGTTTATCCGGAGTTGCGTGGAAATGGAGTTATGGCAAGCCTTGGAAACATTACTGAGAATCCTCATATCGGTTTGTTGCTTGTCGACTTTTTTGAAACCACGGTTGGTTTACATCTCAATGGTTCCGCGAAGATCGTCGAGAACGATGAACTATTAGAAGACCCACGAGTCACCGGCGAGATCCGATTGAAGTGCGAACGTACTGGGGGACGTAAACCAGAACGATGGGTGAGAGTTACCATCGAGGAAGCTTATATTCATTGTTCAAAACATATTCCTCTGATGAAACGTATGCCCAAGGAAATTGCCTGGGGGACGGATGATGAACGACTTAAAGGAGGCGACTTCTTTGGTGTGGCTCGCAGGAAGAATTCTCTGAAGAGTGAGTAAGCAGTAGAAGTCTTTCTCAAAAGGCTGTTGCCAGAGGAGCCAGTTATGCAAACGTTGTTTCGACAATTGGTTCCGATCTGCACCGTGATGGCAATCCCCATCATCCCCTTCCTGCTTATGGGAGATGTCATTGGGCAATGGGTTGCTGATTTTGAAAATTCAACCTGGCTTGCAGGACTTGTAATTCTGCTCCTTTCAGGAGATATATTTCTGCCTATTCCCAGTAGTGTTGTATCCACATTTGTTGGAGGCCACATGCACTGGCTAACCGGCACGCTGGTGTCCTGGATCGGAATGACCAATGGAGCCGTGCTGGGGTTTTGGTTCGCTCGTAAGTATGGACGTAGTTTTGCACTTAGATTTTCCAAACAGGAGGATCTAGAGCGTGCTGCCGGTATGACGCATCGCTTTGGCCCAGGCTTTCTGGTGCTTGCCAGAGGCGTGCCTGTGCTTGCCGAAGCAAGTGTCCTTTTAATGGGTGTCCATGGCCTGAGCTGGTCCCGGTTTTTGCTCCCCGTGATTTTTAGTAACCTTGGAATCTCCTTGGGCTATTGCGCCTTTGGCCATGTTGCCAGCCAATACGATTGGTTCCCTTTGGCCATGGGAGTAAGTATTGGCGTACCAGTTGTATTAACATTAATAGTACAGCGATTTGTAAAACTGAATCATGAAACCAATCTCTCTGATTCCGAGAACCCACAAGAAAGTGAATTGAATGACTAACGAAGGATCCGCAGCAGACAAGCTGTCATCGCTTCTTGAATCTAATACTCCTAATAATTCAGGTCCATCCGACTTGATGGATGTGCAAACAAAGGGACCTGGGCCCTCCGGGGCGTTACCGCTTACCGATGAAATACTTCGCACCTGGTCGAGTGGCGACCTGTTTGGTCTGACACAGAATGCCGGAATGGGATGGGCTCCCGAAGACTTACTAGGTACTCAGTATTTGGTGCTCAGTACTCAGGGCGGAATGCGAGCGGAAGATGGTTCTCCGATTGCTCTGGGCTATCATACCGGCCATTGGGAAGTTGGCTTACTGGTACAAGCGGCGTCCCGTGCGATCAAAGAATTTGGCGGTATTCCCTTCGCGGCATATTGTAGTGATCCCTGTGATGGGCGAAGTCAGGGGACCACCGGCATGTTTGACAGCCTGCCATACCGAAACGACGCAGCCATGGTCATGCGACGCCTGATTCGTTCGCTACCCACTCGGCAAGGTCTGCTGGGTGTTGCTACGTGTGATAAAGGTTTGCCTGCGATGATGCTGGCTCTGGCTGGTCAAAAAGAACTTCCCGGGATTATTGTACCGGGAGGAGTAACGCTACCACCGGAATCAGGAGAAGATGCTGGCAAGGTTCAAACGATTAGTGCCCGATATGTTCACGGTGAAATCACTCTAGAAGATGCGGCAGTAGCCGGTTGCCGAGCATGTGGAACTGCTGGTGGTGGCTGTCAGTTTTTAGGAACAGCAGCAACAAGCCAGGTTGTAGCTGAAGCGTTGGGGATGACTTTGCCTCACGCCGCTCTGGCTCCCAGTGGCCAAGCCATTTGGGTAGACAACGCGGTGCGAAGTGCTCATGCATTGAAACATCTAGTGGATCAGAAGTTGTCTCTTAAAGACATAGTCACCGATGCGTCTGTGCGAAATGCAATGATCGTGCATGCTGCCTGCGGCGGTTCGACCAATCTATTACTTCACATTCCCGCCATCGCTCATGCCGCTGGGTTACAGCGACCGTCAGTAGATGACTGGAGCGAAGTCAATCGACTGGTTCCAAGATTTGTAGATGTATTACCCAATGGTCCGGCCAATCACCCAACGGTTCAGTTTTTCCTGGCCGGCGGTGTTCCTGAAGTCATGTTGCACCTTCGCAAAATGGGGCTCTTAGATACATCGGTACTCACCGTGACTGGGCAGACATTAGAGGACGTTTTGGACTGGTGGGAGCAATCAGATCGTCGCACGAAGTTACGTGCTCGGTTGCAAGAACACGATGGAATTAACCCGGATGATGTCATCATTCCACCGTCCGAAGCGGTGCAACGCGGTATGACAAGTACCGTTTGCTTCCCACAAGGAAATCTCTGTCCGGAAGGCTCGGTGATTAAGGCAACCTCGATCGACCCGACAGTCGTTGATGATGATGGAGTCTATCGCAAGACGGGGCCGGCGCGAGTGTTCACATCAGAACGAGATGCCATCATGTCGATCAAAGGGCAACTGGAGCCCAAACTTCAGCCCGGTGATATTCTTGTCCTGATCGGGCGCGGACCACTAGGGACAGGGATGGAGGAAACCTATCAATTAACTTCGGCCTTGAAATTCCTCAAGTGGGGCAAAGAAGTGGCGATTGTAACGGACGCTCGTTTTTCAGGGGTAAGCACCGGAGCCTGTATCGGTCACGTAGGCCCGGAAGCACTGGCCGACGGCCCGATAGGGCGAGTTCAAGATGGTGATCGAATTGA
>CALKCC010000228.1 GCA_938082855.1 uncultured Pirellulaceae bacterium
CTTTTAATTAGGTGACACCCACTCTTAACCTCAGCTGATCGTTACCTCCCAAACCTCTCAGACCACCCAAAACCCTCATTACTCCTAGTCGAAAAGTGGGTGGCACTTGTTTAGAGATCGTCCATGAGTGGGTGGCACTGGATTGGAGCGGCGGTGAAATTCGCGCAGGAAAAAAGCCTCGGCATTGATGTCACAATATGACAACAGCGACGAGGCTTGATTGACCCAAAAGGGTGGTCATTCCATGGAAGTAGGCCTGGACGGACTCGAACCGCCGACAAAGGGATTATGAGTCCCCTGCTCTAACCAACTGAGCTACAGGCCCATGACGGCGTCTAATTTCTAACATTAAACGCCATGAAAGCGATTTAGAAAAGTAAGGGGGCCCTTACTTCTTGATGTCATAGCAGTGAATCAAATCCTGGTCACGAACATACAATTTTCCACCGCTAATAACCGGGTGAGTCCAGATCTTCCCACGTTGAGAACGAATCGTTGATTGAGGACTCAATTGGAATCGACCGTGTTCTTTGTAACCAGCCGGTGAAGGCTCAAGCAGAACAACTTCACCTGAATTTTCACTCTGAGCATACAAGCGACCGTCAGCATATGCGACTGCCCCTTTGCCAAAGGTCTTGTCATTCCAAACCATTTCACCAGTTTTGAAATTCTGACAGATCCACCCCGGCCCATCCGAGTATCCGTACAAGTAGTCATCTAATAGGACGACGCCACCGTGATGATTCTTCATTACCGTATTGCGGTAAACATCGACAGCCTGATTACCATTCACTTGAACTAGCTTACATCCGACGCCATAACCCGAAGTTATATAAACGTTGGAACCGCTTACGATAGGAGTCGGAATCGATGCGGTGCGACCTTCCCACTGGCTTTTCCAAGCCAATTTGCCTGTTTCAGCCACAATGCCAAATACATGTTGCTGAGTCATCTGAATGTATTGCTTTACTCCATTGAGTTCGACTGTCACCAAACTGGCATACTGGGCACCATCAGTGATCTCCGCACTTTGCCAGATCTTACTGCCATCTTTGGCACTCACTGCCAAAACGGTTCCCTGACCACCGCCGGGAGTACAAATCACTTGGTCTCCGTCGACTGTCACACTCTCGCAATATCCCCAGTTTGGACGTCTTCCACCAAAGTCACCCATACTTATACTCCAGTTTTTCTGACCGGCGGCGGATACAGAAACTAGCGTACCCACACCGGAAAGTACGTAGACATTTCCGTCAGCTACCGTTGGAGTCGCACGAGGCCCGTTACCCCATCCGTTTTCCAGAATGTTACTCAAAGGCAATGCCCATTTCTCTCTACCGGTATTTGCATCAACTGCGAGCAAGATTTCTGCATCGCCACGAGTACCCAATGTGTAGAGCACTCCGTCAGCAATCGCAAAACTGGAATACCCAAGCCCGGCCTTATTGAATGTCCACACTTTTTGTGGCCCATTAGCTGGCCAGGATTGCAATAATCCCGTTTCCTTGGAGATACCATCTCGTGCCACACCACGCCAAGTAGGCCAATCTGCTGCTTCTGCCATGCTGGCAACCAACACTCCGAAAAGAGCAAGCAATGAAAATAACGGCTTCGACATATTCCTGTTCTCTCTCATTCTCTGTAATTCATTCCGCCAAACGTGGCGAAACGGCATCAATCATCAGTTTAGTAATTCTCTGGACACACGCTATCTATACCCTGACGTGGCTCTCTTGAGCTTGTCTCTAGAGACTCTCACCATTTGTTCTATTGATGTTACCATAGAAGGCACTGATATTCCTAGCCGGTAGAATTTGGCGCTCGCCTCTCATTTACTACATTATTCTACCGCTTATATCCACCTTAGAACCCCTGAGCCAGCGATGACAGACAAGTCGACTCAGCAAGACAACAACTCTCGACTCAGCCTACATGGACGCTGGGTAGGTCCAACGCTTGCCTGCCTGCTGGCCATAGTGCTGTCGACGCAAACAGAGATGCCCGGTCCGGCCACCGCCACGGCCTGTATTGTTGTCGTGATGGCGGTATGGTGGATCACAGAAGCCATACCGCTGGCTGCCACTGCTATGCTCCCTCTGGCACTCTTCCCCCTGACTGGAGTCGGTGAGAAAGTAGCAACCAGCCCGGTCATCAATGAGAAAGTCACCTGGGATCTGGACAATCCTCGATTTGGTCTTCCGTATGACTTGGCACTCAAATCGGATAACCAACGACATGGGGCGGGTGTACTCACTGAGATTCAAAACAATCATGGTGTGGTGAAGTCGGACGTCGGGCAGGTCCCCGTGCCACTCCCGTATATCCGGGCCGCCAAGTCAGCCAGTCTTTTTGAAGTCACGTCGAAAAGCTATGCAAGTAAATTCGTCTTCTTGATGATGGGCGGATTTTTATTAGGACTGGCAATCGAGCGATGGAATCTTCATAAACGAATTGCTTTAATGACGATCCTAGCTCTGGGGACTCAACCAACTCGCCTCATCGCTGGCTTTATGGCTACCACTGCCGTTCTCAGCATGTGGATCAGCAATACGGCCACCACCGTGGTCATGCTACCGATTGCACTCAGCCTGACTGCCTTAATGAGAGAAAAAAATCCTCAGGTGGATGACGCTAAGCTCAATAACTTCGCCGCATGCCTCCTACTTTGCATTGCTTACTCTGCCTCGGTCGGTGGATTGGGTACTTTTTTGGGCACACCTACCAATTTGCTTTTGAGAGACATTCTGGATCAAAACGGAATCGAAATTAGTTTTGGGCAATGGATGGCATTCGGCTTACCTTCAGCCTTTATCTTTCTGATCATCATCTGGTTGTTGATGACCAAATTCATTTTCCGAATCGACCTTCCCGAATTTGCAGGCGGAAAGGAGCTCATTAAAAGCGAGCTTAAGAAACTAGGGCCCATGAGCAAACCCGAGCTAACCATCGCTTCACTGTTTGGCATCACAGCACTACTTTGGATTACTCGCAGCTTCTTCACCAAATGGGAGTGGCTCCAAGAGCTCTACCCCAACGTCGTTTACATTGATGACACGATCATTGCCATGACCGCATCATTACTGCTGTTTGTCATTCCGGCCTTAGGTCATCCTGGCAAGACGCTCATGGATTGGAAAACCGCCAACAAGTTGCCTTGGGGAGTCCTGTTACTTTTTGGTGGTGGATTGGCCTTAGCCTCAGCGGTAAAGTCCACTGGGTTAGGAGCCATCATATGCGACGCAGTAACTCCTTCCGGAGCGACCGCCATCCTGCTCATCATGTTTGTCGTCACCACCGCAATGATTTTCATGACCGAGGTCACAAGCAATACAGCAACCGCCGCATTAATCCTGCCACTTCTGGTTACACTTTCGGCCAATCTGAATGTCGATCCAAAATTCCTGCTCATCCCCCCTACGTTGGCTGCCAGCTGTGCTTTTATGCTCCCAGTAGCAACTCCTCCCAACGCCATCGTATTCGCAGCAGGTCAAACCACCATCAGACAAATGGTACGGGCCGGCTTCGTACTGAATCTGGTCTCTATCGTACTACTCCCGCTATTGACCTATATTATTGGACAAATCGTGTTTGATTTTTAGCAAAGCGACCCCGACGTGATTGCTTCAAGCCGCCCATCACCTTGCTAAACTGTCAAAACACTACGGAGCATTCACTCACTTCCTTCCATTCTCCCCTCAATACATCATTCAGGACGTACTTTGGCGATGACAAGTTTCATTGTGATTCCGGCAAGACTCCACTCCACTCGCTTGCCTGAGAAGTTACTACTGGCCGAGACCGGTAAGCCGCTCATCCAACATACGTACGAGTCTGCACAGCGTGCCACTCGTCCGCAGGGCATCATTGTTGCCGCGGACCATCCATCTATTGCTGAGGCTGTTCAGCAATTCGGCGGCACAGTGGTAATGACCGATCCTGAAGCTCCGAGTGGAACAGACCGAGTCGCTGAAGTCGCGTTACAGCTTTCAGATGCCGACATCATTGTTAATGTTCAGGGAGACGAACCGGAAATCTCGGCGGAAGCTATTGATATGGTCGTGGAGTTGCTTGAGCAAAATCCAGATGCCGTGATGGCCACACTCGGAACACCAATCCGATGCAAGACTCAGTTAGAAGACCCCGCCTGCGTAAAGGTGGTTTTTGACCATCAGCAGCGTGCCATGTACTTCAGTCGTAGTGTCATACCCCATGCACGCAATTGGGATGAGACGTTATTAGAGGCGGAACCAGCCCATTTTCACCAGCACATCGGACTCTATGCGTACCGTCGGGAATTTCTGCTTTCATTAACCCAATTACCACAATCTGAAGTGGAAAAATTGGAGAGTCTCGAGCAATTAAGAGTCCTTTCACACGGATATACGATCCTTGTAGGAATAATTCAGGAACCTTCTATAGGAATTGATACACCTGAGGACTACGAGGCGTTTGTCAGAATGCAAAGAAATCGTTAGAATTGGCGAGTTGTGGAGTTGCCGTTTTTCGTGATGAATTGCAGCAACCTCGGAATGGGCGTGTTTCCTCGGCCTTCCGAGCGACGTGTGAACGGTAGAACAATGGATGTTCTGACCTTTATCAGCACTACGCGAACGAATTGTGTGGTGGTTGATAAAAATCATGAATGGAATCACATCTGAGATATTCAATGACCAAGCATATTTTTGTTACCGGTGGTGTTGTCAGTTCCCTAGGTAAAGGCCTGACAAGTGCTTCAATTGGATTGCTTCTTGAGCAACGCGGCCTCAGCGTCAAAATGCAGAAGCTCGACCCGTATATTAATGTCGACCCGGGTACGATGAGCCCGTACCAACACGGGGAAGTCTACGTGCTGGATGATGGCAGCGAGACCGATCTCGACCTTGGTCACTACGAACGCTTTACCAACAGCCCTCTGACTCGCGATTCAAACTACACAACGGGCCAGATTTACCTTTCGGTCATCGAAAAGGAACGGCATGGCGAGTTTTTAGGGAAGACCGTCCAAGTCATTCCGCACATTACCAACGAAATCAAAAACGTAGTCAAACGTCTAGTTGATGACGACACGGATGTAGTGATTACCGAAATTGGTGGAACCGTCGGAGACATCGAAAGCCAACCGTTCCTGGAAGCCATTCGACAGTTTTCACAAGACGTCGGCAAAGATAATTGCCTCTACATCCATCTGACGCTTGTCCCGTATCTCAAAGCTGCCGGAGAATTAAAAACCAAGCCGACACAGCATAGCGTAGGTCAGTTAAGAGAAATCGGTATTCAGCCTGACATCCTGATTTGTCGAACCGAGCAGGAAATCTCTCGGGAAGACTGTGAAAAAATCGCTCTCTTCTGCAACGTCCCAATTGAAGCAGTCATTGAAGAGAAAGATATGGACTTCTCCATTTATGAAGTTCCATTAGCACTTAAGGAACGGAAGCTCGATGAGTTGATTACCGATCGACTAAATCTGAGCACTCCGGAAGCGGATCTCGAAGATTGGAAAACTCTGCTGCACGACCTACGCAATCCGCAACAGGAAATCAGCATCGCAGTCGTCGGTAAATACGCCGAACATAAAGATGCTTACAAATCGATTTATGAAGCACTTGATCATGCCGGGATTCACAATCGAGCTCAGGTGAGAATTGTGCCTATCCAGAGTGAGCTGGTTGAGCGTGAAGGTCCGGAACGACTGCTTTCTGGATTCGATGGCATTTTGATACCTGGTGGATTTGGAGAGCGAGGAATTGAGGGCAAAGTTCAATCCATTCGCTTCGCCCGAGAACGTGAAATTCCCTTCTTCGGTATCTGCCTGGGAATGCAAACTGCGTGTATTGAGTTTGGACGCAACGTCGTGAAGCTCGATGGAGCTCATTCTACCGAGTTTGACAAAAACACGCCGCATCCGGTTATTTGCCTCCTCGACGAGCAGAAAAACATTACGGACATGGGCGGAACCATGCGACTGGGAGCACAGCCTTGTGTGCTAGAGGAAGGCAGCCAAGCAAAAGCCTGCTATCAACTCAATGAAATCTCCGAGCGTCACCGTCACCGTTATGAATTCAACCATGTCTACCGCAGCCAATTTGCTGCCCATGGTATGACGGTTTCTGGAACCAGTCCGGATGGCCTACTGCCGGAAATTGTAGAGATTCCAGAACATCCATGGTTTGTGGCTGTCCAATTCCATCCGGAATTCAAATCGAAGCCAACAAAATCACACCCTCTTTTCGCAGGATTCATCCAGGCGGCAGTCAATCGCCGTGCTTCGCGAGGAGACAGCAGTACTGACCAACCGGTCAATGAAGAAGTGGAAGCGTTGGACTTAGATCCAGCTGAATAAACTCCAAGTCGATTGTCCGACTCGAGTTACACGAAATAGCTGGCTACAGCACCATTCTCCTATCCGAATGGTTTTTTCACACTTATCCCCCTCCCCATCGCGTCGTGCTGCGCGATTGGTATATATTAGGGATTCCCTCATAGATCCACAGGAGATGAACAATCATGTCTGAGAATACTGAACCTACTGAAGAATCAATTCAGGAATCGCCCCCGGCAACTGAACCTCAAGAAGAGGTAAACGAAGAAGAAGCAGCTACTGCCAGTGACGAAAATACAGAACCACAGGCCGCTCAAACGGTGAGTGAAAGCGAGCCCGCTGAAGAGAGCTCAAGTGTTGAAGAACAACTCGAAGACCTCGAGAATATTGAGTTCCCTGAAGCCAGTTTCGATATGTTACTCATGCAGCATCACACACAGGCTATGCTTGCCTTAGGACTCATCCCAGATCCGGCGACCGGCAAGGTCATCAAGAACAAATCCGCCGCGAAGTTCCACATTGATATGCTGAGCATCATTCAGGAACGCACGAAAGGGAATCTGAATGACGGAGAAGCCGAAGCACTCAATGGTGTACTCCACAATCTACGTATGATGTTCGTTAACAATCCATAAAACTAGTTTTCTAACGCTTCCCTACGGGAAAACGACACAATCAAATCCAATGCCTGAAGACGCCCCCCAAGAAACGCCTCAGGATGATCCACCAAACGAATCAGTCGACACACGACAGTTTGACGGAGTGCTGAACGATGATGCCTATGCCGGATGGCGACAGGCGGGGCTGAAGGTCCGTCAATTCCCGAAAACTTCGGGCGTCTATCTTATGAAGGACGACGTGGGGCGAGTGGTCTATATTGGCAAAGCGAAGAATCTAAGAAGCCGAGCCGGAAGCTATTTTACAAACCGAGCCATCGACGATTCACGAATCTCAAACTGGTTGCATGAAATTCACGATATCGACTTTATGGAATGTGCCAGCGAGGTAGATGCACTGCTGACTGAAGCTCGGCTTATAAAAGATATCCAACCACCCCACAACAAAGAACAACGGGACGATAAGTCTTTTCCCTATATCATGATTACCAATCGGGAAGACTACCCAAGAGTGGAAGTCACTCGCGAACCTCCCGACAAGAATGTCAGGCTTTATGGCCCCTTTACCAGTGCGGGGTCCCTCAACGGCGCATTGAGCGTACTGCAACGAATCTTCAAATTCCGTAATTGTTCACTCGATATCGATGCCTCCGATGAAAAGTGGAAGTGGTATCGCCCATGTCTCCTAGCCGCCATCGATCAATGCTCAGCTCCATGCAATCTCCAAATCAGCAAGGAGGACTATGCCAAAGATATCCGCCGCTTACAAATGGTGCTCGACGGCAAAAAGACCAGACTCCTCCAGGGGATGAAAAAGGAAATGGAAGCCGCTTCGAAATCTCTTCAGTTCGAGTTAGCTGCCAAATTACGTGATGAAATAAAGATGCTCGAATCGCTAGATCGCCGGGGCAATCTTGAAACACACGAACAACCGGAAGTCTTCTATACCGATCCTCGGAAAGGCATCGCCGGGTTGAAGAAAGTGCTTGGGCTGGATTTCGAACCTCGTACGATTGAAGGAGTGGATATCGCTCACCTCGGAGGCTCGGAGACGGTTGCCAGTCTTGTCCAATTCATCGACGGACTTCCGTTCAAACCTGGGTACCGTCGATTTCGCATCAACGACGTTAGCGGAGTGGACGACTTCCGGAGTATTTACGAAGTGGTCAGTCGCCGCTTCAAACGACTCTCGGACGAAAATGAACTCTTTCCCGACATCCTGCTTATCGATGGAGGCAAAGGACAATTAAGTGCAGCAGTGGCAGCGTTTCGTGATATCAAGGTCACGCCCCCCGTCTTATTGTCGATTGCCAAAAAGGAAGAGTTGATTCACCGTCCCAATGAAGACGAGCCACTACGACTTAGCCGCAATTCTTACGCATTACGTCTTCTTCAGTACATTCGTGATGAAAGCCACCGCTTCGCTCAGCATTACCATCACATCTTACGCCGTAAGAAAGTGATACCCGACTGAACAGTTAACCAATTAGCCATTTAACCAGTTAACCATTTAGCCAGGTGACATTGGTCATTCAGATCCAATTGTAAAAACTGACAACTGTCTAATTGTCTAATTGGCCAACTGGCTAAATGGTTAAATGGCTAAATGGTTAAATGGTTAAACGCCTCCTCTCCTCTTGTGGGTTTTCTGCCCACGTCCAGCGTCCACTCTTTGGACTCACAGGCCTTACTCGCTAGCCGAAACTCAAAAAAACATGCTGTTTATTAGTTTTTAGCTCAAAATTCCTTGCAATCCGTGTTGATATCAATAAACTCATTGTTGTGGGTTTTCCACCCACACTTGACCAATACTGATTACTTTCGTGGGTTTCGTGCCCACTTTATATCTAGCTCAAGCTGGGAAGATGCAAGGAGGCATCGTGACCACGTTGCTGTCAACATCGTCGAAGAGGCACAAAAGACGACCTAATGTCTTCCCACGAATTGCTTTTGATTGGCGAACATCGTCGCACGCTGGATCAGCGTTACCGACTTTCCGTACCCACGGAATTGTCGGAACAAATCCAATCCAAGGGGCCGGAACTCATTCTTGCCAAAGAACGTCCGGGATGCCTAAGTCTCTGGAATGCAAATCCCTGGCAGGAACATCTTCAACGCGGCGTGACATGGGTTGCCGACAAGTTGAAGGCTGGAAAGCTCGAACATCAAACCAATCAGTTACTACAACTGGGTCGCTTACTCAGTACTCGGCATGTCCCGATTCAATTAGCAGGACGTGGCCGGCTTGTCATTCCGGAAGGCTTCAGGGAATTCTTGGGAGTGGAGCCTGGTGGCACGGTCTTTATCGTCGGGGCTTCGGTCAGCGTGGAGCTGTGGCATCCCGAGCGATGGGTGGAGTACTTAAATCAGCAAATGCCAGAATTCAGGGAGCTATTTGAAGAACTGAGTAACTAACAAACAAAACAACCAGCCCGACTGCAATACGATTATTTATATTATTAAACCGCAAAATCTGGGTCTCTCTTGTTGGGAAGCAAGTAATCCACGGATGGGTTTAAGTGGCACGGAAGCTACAAAACAGTCGTATTGCAGCGGGCTATTTTTATGCTCGATCAGTCCGGCAATCGCATAAAATAGACTCCCAATTCAATCACCAATTCCTCCAACCGCAAACTCAATCTCCTCGTCTATGGCTTACCTCATTGGAATCGACGAAGCAGGCTACGGTCCTTTTTTAGGGCCACTGTGTATAGGTGCTACCTATTGGGAAATTTCCGATGAGCTCTTTCAGGAAGACGTCGACCTGTATCCCATTTTAGAATCAGTTGTTACCACGACCCTCAAAGATAAATCGAGGATCATGGTTGGAGATTCTAAGCTGGCGTACAAACCTAAAAGTGGCCTCGGGAATCTAGAACGTGCAGTACACTCGTTTCTAAAAACACCCCTGCACACTTTTCAGCAGTGGATGGATTCACTGGCCGTGAGCTGGGCTGATTGGTCAGCTCAGTCTCCTTGGTTCCAGGAGTTTGATCGTGACATCCCCTGCGGCCTTCCTGCAGACAAATCCGATGAACTCAGGCAGCTCGTCGAAGACCAGTTGCCTAATCTTCCAGTACAGTTCTTAGGCGTTCAGGTTTGGTGCCTACCAGCCCATCGATTTAATGTGCTACTGGATAGCTTTCCCACCAAGGGAGCCCTGCTCTCTCATTGTTCGCTTTCACTAGCTCAGCAGATTACCGCTGCACTCCCAACGGGCAACGTACTGATTCACTGTGACAAACACGGTGGAAGAAATCAGTACAGTCATATCCTGCAACAGCTGTTTCCGGAATACCTTGTGGAGATTCATGAGGAGAGCCGTGAAATCAGCCGTTATGCCTGGGGGCCAGCCGGCCAGCGTGTAAACTGTCGGTTTGTTGCTAAGGGCGAAAGCTTCCTGCCTGCTGCTTTAGCTTCGATGTATGCAAAATACACTCGTGAATTGTCGATGGACGCATTTAATCAATGGTGGGGAGAACAAATCCCCGGAATCAAGGCGACAGCTGGATACCCTCAGGATGCAAAACGATTCCTCGAGGACATCAAGGAGTCTCTCGAGCCGCTGGATATTGCTATGGATACACTATGGCGTAAGAGCTAGGCCATTTATGGAATGTCCAAACCTGCTTAAGATAAAAGCAATGACCAAACTGTCAAAAAATGCCCTCCACTGAAAACCCGTTTCTCCTGTGCAGGGACTGACTACCTAAAGATCCACTCCATGCTTGACGCAACCGCCTTAAAAAGAGACTTTCCCGTATTACAACAAACGGTCCACAACAATGTGCCGCTGGTGTATCTGGACAGTGCTGCCTCTTCCCAAAAGCCTCAATCGGTCATTGATGCACTAAGCAAGATCGACAGTACGGTTTACGCCAACGTTCACCGTGGAGCTCATTGGTTAAGCGATGAGAGTACAGCACTCTACGAAGAATCCCGGGATGCTGTCGCACAATTTATCAATGCAGCAAACTCCAGGGAAATCGTATTCACAACTGGAACGACCGGAGCAATCAATATTGTTGCGCGAAGTTGGGGTGAGGCCAATCTTCAGCAGGGAGATGAAATCCTGCTTACGCGACTCGAACATCATTCCAATATCGTTCCATGGCAGCAACTCGCTCAGCGAACCGGAGCCACTCTGAAATGGTGTGATATCACCCAGGACGGACAGTTGGATTTAGAGGACTTTAAGCAGTTGCTTTCCGAACGCACTAAACTGGTTGCCTGCACCATGGCGTCCAATGTTCTGGGCACCTATACACCGGCCAAGCAAGTGATCGAATTATCACACGCTGCCGGGGCGGTTGTTGTATTGGATGCAGCTCAAGCGGCTCCGCACCGACTGCTGGACGTGCAGGACTTAGACGCAGACTTTGTGGCCTTTAGTGCCCATAAGATGCTCGGCCCCTCCGGTATTGGAATTCTCTACGGGAAAGAGTCCTTACTCGAAGCGATGCCACCGTTTTTAGGCGGTGGTTCAATGATCAATGTCGTCACCGAAGAGGGATTTACGACCGCTGCACTACCTGCAAAATTTGAAGCGGGCACTCCCGCTATCTCTCCAGTACTGGCTCTGCCAGCATGTCTAGAGTACTTACAAAACGTCGGCATGGAACTCATTCAACAACATGAACACGAGTTAGTTTCCTATGCTCATGAACGTCTAGCCACTCTGGGAAGGATTAATATCCTAGGGCCCGAACCAAGTAAGAAGGCCGGAGTGGTTAGCTTTACCGTCGACGACTTACATCCTCACGATTTAACTCATGCCCTTGATAACCAGGGAGTCGCCATTCGCGCGGGACACCATTGTGCGATGCCTCTACATCAAAAGCTGGGAATCCCTGCTAGTGCTCGGGCAAGTTTCTATCTGTACAATACTCGCGATGATGTCGACCAGTTGTTTGCCGCGATCGACAAAGCCATTCAACTTTTTGGCTAATCGTCATCAACGGTCGACGGTTGCTCCTCAGTCGACTCCTGTTGTACATGCTCCCAAAACTGCTTCACGACTTCTCGCTCTGGCAACGTACTATGTACATGCGGTCGATGAGCGAGCAAGTGTTTCTGGGCTTCCCATGGATCCATATTTCGATCTGACATGAGCCAGCAGATCGCCACGGTGGCACTGCGCCCGCGTCCGGCCTTGCAGTGAATATAAACCGTATTCCCCTGTTCGACATGCTTAGACACAAAAGCCACCCCTTTCTTAACGTCTTCCAAGGACGGTGGAGTAAAGTCAATCGTGGGAATCCGAAGCTGATCGATGGCATGCTTCTCGTACTGCGCGACTGGGCCTCCATACTCGTTGCAAGTATTGACGACAGCACGGACACCTTCAGCCGCCATATTGTCAACGTCGAACGGAAAGGGGAATGCTCCGACAATGACCTTCTCGTCAATGAAGTCCCACCAGTTTCTAACTTTTAGAACTCGACCAAGAAGAAAATTCCAGGCTAGCGTTGCCGGAAACAGGAGCCTCGCTCCCAGCCATTTCAATGCTTTCATATTTACGCCTATCTTCGCCTGTCACTCAGTCCGACCGGCTACGATCGAGGCCGGCCGGTACCCTTTTCCTCTTACAAATCGAGGGAATCTGTCATCCATTTGAATTCTAATCACATTCTCCGAGCGATGGATATAGCTATTTCATACAACCTGTATTACGGATATGATTTGCCACTGCCAATTCATCCAATTCCTACTACACAAACGGAACGAAGTTTTACCTTTCATGGCTTCTCAACCTATTATTAGCGTGAGTGGACTACGAGCCATTGTTGGCGATTCCCTCACTCAGGAATTGATCGAACAGTATATTGCTGCCTATGCATTGCAATTGGAGCAGCGTTCACCGGTTGGGCCCGTGCTGTTGAGTCGGGACGGACGAGATTCTGGCGAGATGATTTGTCAGTGGGTTGCGAATACTCTCATGAAATATGGGCGTGACATACTCTACGCAGACATTCTCGCCACTCCTACCGTCGGTGTTGAAATTCTGGAGCATCAGGCTGCCGGAGCTGTACAGGTGACTGCCAGTCACAATCCACCTCAATACAACGGCCTCAAACTCTACGGCGCGGATGGGCGTATCATCAATGCAGTCCAGGGAGCTCAGCTTCTAGAAGACTACCAGCTCAAGCGATCCCCTGAGCTCAAGAGCACACTCGGTAGTCAGTCAATATTGGCAAACACCAATCAACGCCATCTGGAAAAACTGCTGGCATTGGTAGACGTCGAGAGCATTCAGAATCAGCAATTCAAAGTGCTCCTTGATTGTAATCATGGAGCCGGATCAAAACTTGCCATCCCCTTACTCGAAGCTCTAGGCTGTCAGGTTACCGTTCTGGGCGCCGAACCAAACGGACAGTTTGCTCATCCAGCAGAGCCCACCGCAGAGAATCTCGAGTCGGTTGGCAAACAAGTAGTAACACATCAGTGTGACCTTGGATTCTGTCAGGACCCTGATGCCGACCGCCTGGCGTTAATTGACGCCGAAGGACAATATGTCGGAGAAGAATACACTGTTGCCTTATGCATTCAGCAGCTACTAGCCGATGAACCGGGCGATGTCGTCATTAATTGCGCAACAAGCCGTATGGCGTATGATCTAGCGGCAGCGGCAGGCACTCGCTGTCTGGAATCGGCAGTGGGAGAGGCCAATGTAGTCGATCTCATGCTGTCCAGCGGGGCTACTTTCGGCGGGGAAGGAAATGGTGGTCCTATTGATCCACGTGTCGGGCTGATCCGAGACAGTTTCGTCGGCATGGTCCGCATTCTGGCTCTATTAACACGTGAACAACGTAGCCTGAAAGAATTGGCCGCTGAGATTCCCACCTATGCAATTCACAAAACCAAAATCTCACTCGAGGGCACCGATGCTGAGGCTGTATTTGGTGACTTGATCGAGAAATTCCCTGAAGCCGAAGCTGACCACACGGACGGATTGAAACTTCGTTGGCCCAATGGAGATTGGTTACTTGTCCGCGCCAGCAACACCGAGCCGATCATCCGAGCGATTGCCGAGACTCGGACCCTACAGGACTCACAAGAACTCTGCGAAAAAGCCCTCGGCAGATAATCCACCAAGGGCATTTGATTTCGCTCTGATTGACTCCAGCGTTACGCTCCGCCAATCACCTCTTTCCCGACATAGGGACGCAGAACTTCCGGCACGACAATCGAGCCATCTTCTTGCTGATTATTCTCCATGACCGCAATAATCGCTCGGCTGATCGCGATCGCGGTACCATTGAGGGTGTGTAGGAAATTCGTCCCCTTCTCGCCTTTCACTTTATAGCGAGCGTTGAGGCGGCGAGCCTGATAATCAGTGCAATTCGATGTACTGGTAACTTCTCCCCATTCCCCTTGTTCGCCTCGTCCGGGCATCCAGGCTTCCAGATCGTACTTTCGATAAGCGGGACCTCCCAAGTCTCCTGTTGCCGTATCCACCACCCGGTAGGGAATCCCAAGGTTATCGAATAGGTCACATTCAATCTGACAAAAGTGCTCCAGCATGGCTTCGCTTTGTTCCGGCAAAGTGAAGGCGAACATCTCGACTTTAGTAAACTGGTGAACTCGATATAATCCCCGAGTGGCACGACCGGCGGCTCCGGCTTCGGTTCGGAAGCAATGGCTAATCCCACAGATCTTGAGCGGCAATTGTTCGGAGTCTACTGTCTCGCCAGACATCATTCCCCCGAGTGGGATTTCGGCGGTAGCCACAAGGTTTAGGTTGGAGTTCTCAATACTGTAAATCTGTGTTTCCGGGCCTCGTGGAATGTACCCGGTACCGTGCAGGATTTCGCTATAGGCCAAATCAGGCGTGATCACAGGAGTGAATCCGTGGCTGACTAGCTGGCTAACTGCGTACTGCTGTAGCGCAAGTTCGAGCAAGACGGCTTCGTTTTTCAAAAAGTAAAACCCTGCTCCGGCGATTCTTGCTCCGGCTTCAAAGTCAATCAGATCGTGTTTTTCGGCAAGTTCAACGTGGTCCAAAACCGTAAAGTCAAAACTTGCGGGATCATGTTTCCCACGACGGACTTCCAAATTTGATTTATCATCTTCGCCAACCGGTGCATCCGGATGAGTCATATTGGGAATACCAGACTGGATGTCTTTAATCTCAGCAGCGACTTCGTCATGCTGCTTTTGAGCACTCTCTTTCTGTTCCCGAAGAGAACGGCCTTCGGCTTTACGTTGCTCACGCTCTTCGTCTGACGAGGCCTGCCCAATCGACTTGGACACTTCATTGGCGCGGCGATTCAACTCTTCGGTTTGTTGCAACAACTCCCGACGTTGACCTTCGAGTTCGACTAGTCGCGCAACGTCAGCCGTAACTCCGCGAAGCTCACAGTTTTTGGCAACCGCTTCGGCGTTTTCAACAATAAACTTACGATCAAGCATCGATGTCTAATCCCGTGTTATTTAGTCTCGTGTTATTTTGCTTAATTCCTGCCAGAGATGAGCACTGGCGCGTGTACCTCGATAGTAATCATCTAACGAGAACTTTTCATTAGGGCTGTGAGTGTTATCATCATCAAGCCCCCATCCTAGTAGTAACGTATCTATTCCGAGTAATTCACGGAAGGCGGTTACCACTGGAATCGAACCTCCTTCACGAATAAATACAGGTTTTGTCCCAAATCCCTTTTCGATCGCCTCTGCGGCGGCGGCCATATAGGGACTATCGAGCGATACAACCACTCCTGGTGCACCATGGTGATGAACCAATTCCATTTTCAAGCCAGGCGGCAGGAGTGACTCAAGCATTTGCTCGACACCCTCGCGAATTTTGTCCGGATCCTGACAGGGCACTAAACGACAGCTGAATTTAGCTCCGGCCCGCGCTGGCAGGACGGTCTTAGCACCTTCTCCCTGATACCCTCCCCAAATGCCGTTGATATCGCAAGTTGGTCGAGCCCAACGGCGTTCCAACGTCGTAAAACCCTGCTCTCCGTGAACCGCTTCGATCCCCAGCTTCGACTTAAACTCCTCTTCGGAGAAAGGCAATGAAGCAAATTGTTCACGTTCCCGAGCTTCCAATTCCACGACGTCGTCATAGAATCCCGGAATCTGAATTCTGCCATGCTGATCCACCAGTTGTCCTAGCATTTGAGTTATCGCGTTTACCGGATTGGAAACACCTCCACCAAATGTTCCACTGTGTAGATCCTGCTTAGGCCCTTCCAGGTATAGCTCGAAATACACAATCCCTTTGAGCCCATAGGTGATCGCTGGTTGGCCTTTGGCGAATTGACTGGTATCGCTGATGACCGCGATATCCGCATTCAATCTTTCTTTGTAATCCTGAAGGAATGGATCCAGATTGGAACTACCACACTCTTCCTCGCCCTCAATGACATACTTGATTTGAATGGGCAATGCCCCTTCGGACTCCATCCAGGCTTGAGCACTTTTGATATGAGTCAGCATTTGCCCTTTATCATCGGTGGCACCTCGAGCAACGACATTACCGTCTCGCTCGGTTGGCTCAAACGGAGGTGTAATCCACTCATCGAGCGGATCCGGTGGCTGAACATCATAATGCCCGTAAACAAGTACGACCGGAGCATTTTCCACCGGAGGTGATTCTGCATAGACGATGGGGTGCCCTTTAGTTTCCACAAGTTCTGTCTCGAATCCGAGGCCACGAAACTGATCTGCCACCCATTCCCCGGCTCGCCGTACTTCTGACTCATATTGGCTGTCCGTACTAACGCTAGCCATTCGTAATAATTCGAACAGGTCATCCTGATTCCGCTGACGGTTCTCTTCGAGGTAAGCTGCTATCTTTTCCATCGTGTGTCTTTCGTCTATCTTTCCGGTTTGCTACGAGCCTTTGTATTGAGCGGCAAAGCCTGATCTCATCAACGTCCTAAATGACGGTCACAAATAGTTTTTGGTGTAGGCTCAGACGTACAATATAATGACTCACAGGCCGGTCGACCATCTTGATTGACTAAGAAGCAGACCGCTCGCTCTCGTCTATGCGTAATCTACTTGCATCGTAATCTAGTTGGAGTCTATCCATGGGGCATGAAGCTGCTCAACCGGTTGTGGAAACTGACACCAGACCCAAACAACAGCCTCGCTACAATGTCGTTCTATGGAACGATGAGCACCACACCTATGAGTATGTCATTCATATGCTCAAGGAGCTGTTTGGGTTCAAACTGGAGCTGGGATTCAAAATTGCGACCAAAGTAGATAACAACGGTCGAGCAATTTGTCTAACGACAACGCTCGAACATGCCGAACTTAAACGAGACCAAATACATGCCTATGGTAAGGATGAACTCATTGCCAATTGCCAAGGTTCCATGTACGCTACGATTGAACCGGTCGAATGAGCCCAAACCGTTAATACTCTGTTTAGAATCCCATGTCTGCAAAACTTAAAACTGTCACCCTAGGCTGTAAGGTCAATCAGTACGAAACCGAATTTATTCGGGAAGGACTGGCACAAATTGGCTATCAAGATGCCGAACAGGATGAAGCTGCGGACCTTTGTATCGTCAACACCTGCACGGTGACCAATGAAGGGGACTCTAAAAGCCGCAAAGTGATCCGTCAGCTCGCTCGCGACAATCCTGACTCTCGTATTGTCGTCATGGGTTGCTATGCTACGCGAGCTCCCGAAGAAGTCGAAGCTTTGCCCAATGTGGTAGAGGTAGTAACCGACAAACGGGAATTGCCGGACATGCTAGGCCGGTTTGGTGTTGTGGACATCCCTACGGGAATTTCAGGTTTCGGCAACCGCCATCGAGCTTATGTCAAAGTACAGGATGGATGTCTGCTTCGCTGCAGCTATTGCATCATTCCTCATGTCCGCCCGGCACTGACTAGTCGGCCAATGCAACACATTCTGGATGAAGTCGACAGACTGGTTGCCAATGGCTACCGCGAGATTGTACTCACGGGGATCCACATCGGTCACTATGGAGTGGATTGGAATATGAACAAGCCACGCGAAGAGTGGACTCGTTTAGCGGATCTGGTTCGAGCTATTGCCGAACGGCCCGGAGAATTTCGAATCCGTATCTCCAGTATCGAAGCCACCGAAGTCACCAAGGATCTCATTGCCGTCATGGCTCAGTTCCGTGATAAGATCACTCCTCATCTTCATATCTGTCTACAAAGTGGTTCTGATTCCGTACTTCGGAGAATGCGAAGACGCTGGAGCAAGAAGACCTTTATCAATCGCTGTAAACTCATTCGTGAAGCCTTAGTCAATCCATCGTTTACGACCGATGTCATCGTAGGATTTCCCGGGGAGACCGAGGAGGAATTTGCAGAGACGTTAGAAACAGTCCGTCAGATCGGCTTCTCTAAAATCCACATGTTTCCGTTTTCTGCTCGCCGGGGAACCCCAGCGGCTGACATGAAAGATCAATTACCGAAACAGATCAAGAAAGCCCGCGGAAAACAACTTGGGGTGCTAGAAGACGAATTGCGACACGCCTATTTCACGAGTCTGATTGGATCGGAGCTCGAAGTACTCGTTGAAGCTCAGGATCGTGATAACACGAGTCAAATGGTCGGGACGGCCTGTCGCTACGCTCCGGTTCAGTTCACCGGTGAAGAGTCGATGATTGGCACATTAGTCAAAGTCGTTGCTGAGCGAGTCGAAGGCGACCGTATCGTCGCGCGACTGGTCGTTTAAGCCACGTCCTTAAAACCGAGACAGATAACTTGCCCCGATGGACTTCTTGGGCACATGCACGGGCCGCGGCTGAATGTCGAATTGAATTCCGCCGAGCGATCTTGGACGCAGACCAAACTGAGTTGAATTAGGAATCCGTACCCGCTGAGCGCCATAAGCTTTCATCACAGCTGCCACTCGGGGTGCCAGATTTATTTTCCCGTCAAGTTGACGCATTCCTAGTGAGTCAAAACTGCCGACGCACACGACACTCTCATGTCGGTCATGATACTCATAAGCTTGGATACCCTGTTTCCGTAACGCTGTGACGAGCTTGTGAGCGTTTTCGGCAGCTTTGACAAGACTGTCAGAAACGCTGGCATCTGCGTCATAGTCTTTTTCGATATCGTAGACAACTTTTCCCCGGAATGTCGCCACCTGTACCGTGTACTTTCCAGGGTTCTTTAACAAGTTATATTCCACCCCACTATTCAACCGCTCCACGAATGGATCGACAGAATTTTGAGTGAAATAGTCCGCCGGTAGCAAAGGGTTTCGAATAATGAATGCTCGTCCCATGGGCCCTTTTTTCTCGGCACTCAAATTCAGCTTACGCTGCAACGACCGCAATCCAGCATATACCTGAGCGGTCCCTGCATCTGGTTCCTGTCCAAGCGTTTTGGGATGCATCGTTTTAATCTTCTGTAGCAATTCCTGAGCATCATCTGACTGCAATGACTCAAAGTTTCCGACCAACACAGCTATCTCATCAAACTGAACGCTGCGGTTATAAACCATTTGCTTTGGCTTACCGTACTTATCAATTCCTCGCCCCTCGACCTTATTGGAAAAGTCATAGGACTTGCGATGCATATATGCTTCCAGCTTGAATTCTCTTCGAAGCTCGAGGATTAAATCATGAGCTTGTTTCTCTGCGCCGGCACCTCGAAATGAAGTTGCCAGAACCATCCACGGTCCCTGCTGGTCCGTCACGCCATATCGTTTGGCAGGATCGGCCTCCACTCTTTCAAATGGAAAGAAGAGGTAATCGAAAGGATTTTCCGCCATTGCCTGAAACTCGGCTGAGGCAAAACACACCAAACCAGCAATTACGAGACCTATTTTTCTAAGGCGATTCATCTGACACCCATTGCAATAAGAGATATTTACAGGGTGGAAGAATAGCAAAAGAAAGAGGCACAAAGATAGGCCGATTTGAAGAGAACACGTGACGGATGCCACTTGTTTCAAAGCCCACCTGTCGCCATTAAATCACGGATTTGAGCAGTAATCTTACGAATCGCTCGGCTGCGATGGCTAAGCACCTTCTTGATGCTTGGCCCCAGCTCACCAAACGTGCGGTGGTATTCAGGAATTTCAAAGAGAGGGTCATAGCCAAAGCCATTTTCACCTGACGGCTCAAACCGAATTCGTCCGTAACAATAATCTTCTGCTGTCGCACGAATCTGGCCTGTAGGGTCCGAAATGGCCATGTGGCAGGTATAAAAGGCCGTCCTCTTCTCCAAAGGAGTATTGCCCAATTCTGCTAGAACCTTTTCATTATTGCGCTGGTCGGTGGCTCCAGGGTCACTGTATCTGGCGGAATAAACTCCGGGTTCGTTATTCAATGCCACGACGGAAATACCACTATCTTCCCCCATTACCCACATCCCCAGGTTTTGCGCCTGCTGACTGGCTTTTAGAGCTGCGTTTTCGGAAAAGGTCGTTCCGGTTTCCTCAACCTCGATCGCATCTTCCACATCAGATAGAGTTAGCAGGCTTAGACCTAACGGCGCAAGCAACTGCTCCAACTCCTGACGTTTCTTTTGATTGTGTGTCCCTAACACTAAAACATGTTCCGACATGTTTGCTTACCTATCTATTTCTCAGAGATTCGGGACTCGTTGCAAGCGAAGCAAGAGCCTCCAATTGATGTTCTATCCGCCGATCCAGTTTCTAGTCCAAGGACTAGTCGAGCATGTAATATTCGAACGTTGTGACCAATTCTTCCAATTGCGATTGTGGTACAGCGATGACCAACGTTTTCCGCAAACTTAACTCACTGCCGGCTGTTTGATAAAGCACTCGTAAGCCTCCGCGATGAGGTTGTACTTGCTTCACATACCCCCAGCCCAATTGCCGTTGTTGCCCCAGCACCGACTGAATGACACCAGTCGGTCCGATATGGAATCGCACTGGTATCCAAAGTCGCCACGAAACTAATAACAACGCGGTAACCGTCACACCGGTCATCAAAATATCACGAGTAAACCAATACACGGCAAAGACCACGGTCGCGTAAAGGGTCAAAACTCCAGCGAACAACAAGGGTTGGGATCGAGGTTGCCAACATTGAATACTAAACTGCGGACGCTGAGACAACGCGGAAGACGAGCCAGAGGAGGAACTCGCACCTGCTGTCGATTGCGTTGTCACTTGCTTCGCAGACATCGTTTAACTCGCTTCCTCGCTCTGCTGTGCAGCTAACTCTTCTTCCAATGAAATTGGCCCTGCAGATTTCTCACCCGTTACACCGTGAAACATATACATCACAACGCCAAAGATCAATGTCGAGAACAAGATCAAGCCAGTCAGGCTAACTCCGTAATACTGAGTCATTAAGGTCGTCATATTGCTAACAGGACGATATTTCAAATCAATTTCCTCCC
Source organism: uncultured Pirellulaceae bacterium (assembly GCA_938082855.1). GTDB lineage: Bacteria > Planctomycetota > Planctomycetia > Pirellulales > Pirellulaceae > UBA721. The sequence goes on from CALKCC010000228.1 coordinate 21,256, forward strand.
GTTCGACAGGTAAGTTTCCATCCTGATGTTGGTTGGATTGATTGACCCAATCTTCCCAATCCTGTTGGTCTTTTTGACGTACCTGATCGGTGGCGCCTACGATGCGAGCCCGCGCACGGGTCATATTGAAAACGATTCCCCCTACCATGGCGATGTAAGCCAATGCCCAGATGATCCGAACTGGATGACTCATAGAGGATTTAGCGGCAGCCATAGCATTACGAGTCCTCATAGAGGAGACAGGATACCTGATGGACCTCACTCGATAAGGTGGGTGGAGTGGATCTGCAGTGCCCGAGCACTTCCGGGCAACGATCTGCAAATGGACACCCCGCATATTCAATGTCCGGCGAGGGTACTTCCCCTTCGAGTTTCACTCGATTCTGACTCACATTTTTCTCGGGATCAGGCACTGGTGCCGCAGAAAGCAATGCTTTGGTATAGGGATGTTTGGGAGTTTTATACAGTTCATCTGAATCAGCAAGCTCGACGATTCGTCCGAGGTACATCACTCCCACGCGATCGGCAATGTGCCGTACGACCGCCAAGTCATGTGAAATAAACACATAGGCAACACCTAGCTTTTGCTGCAGGTCCATCAATAGATTGATAACCTGGGCCTGAATCGATACATCCAAGGCACTGACGGCCTCATCGCAAACTATTAACTTGGGCTGAACAGCTAGGGCTCTGGCAATGCCAATCCTCTGACGTTGCCCTCCTGAAAATTCATGTGGGTACCGATTCATATACCGAGGATTGATTCCGACCAATTCCATCAGACGAATCACTTCCAGTTGTTCATCCCGTTGAGTTAACCCCAGATCAAAATTCCGAATCGGCTCACGAATTATTTTCCCTACCGTCATGCGGGGATTAAGCGAAGCGAATGGATCTTGGAAAACCATTTGAGCTTTCGAGCGATGAATACGCATATCGGATTCGCTCAATTGGTCAACACGTACACCATCGAGCAGGACTTCTCCACCTCGGTCGGCATGACTAATTAGATTGAGGATAGCGCGGGCGGTTGTCGACTTTCCGCACCCGGATTCCCCAACGAGTCCCAGAGTACGTCCGGCTTCCACCTCGAAACTGACTCCATCCACTGCCCGAATCGGGGGTGGGACTTTTCCAAATCCCCGGCGAGGTGGCTGAAAATGGACTTTTAAATCTCGAACCTGTAGTAATGGAGTACTCATAGCTTTGACGACTCCTCAGGCTGAGTAATATCCAATCGACAGGCATGTTCATGGAATGGTTCGCCGGACAATGACACCAAGGATGGCGTTTCTTTCAAGCAAGCATCTTCGACAAACCGGCAACGGGGGTTAAAGGCGCATCCAGAGGGAAGATTCAACAAGTCCGGTGGCTGACCATCAATCGCCTGTAGGTCCTCGTCGCCTTGATCCCAACGAGGTGCGGAATTGAGCAACCCCACAGTGTAGGGATGGCGGGGCTGACGAAACAATTGTTTGGTCGTGGTTTGTTCGACTTTACGCCCTGCGTACATCACCATGACTCGATCACAAACACTGGCAACGACTCCCAGATCATGAGTGATGAAGATAATGGCCGTTCCAAATTCTTCCTGCATGCTCTTCATCAATTCCAGAATCTGAGCCTGAATGGTTACATC
>CALKCC010000229.1 GCA_938082855.1 uncultured Pirellulaceae bacterium
TCATGCCGCCTTCACAGACAAGCCACAAAGATCGACTGCGGATGTACAGAGTCTTGAAATCAATAAACTACGTTCGGTATTCCGGGATGCCGACGGCAATGGGCTGATCGATACGATCGTTCTCCATATTACTCCGCAAAATCAGGCTGGTGAATATATTCCGCATGCTGATTATGTGGACGTGGTGATTCGACATAACGATGCAACAGGTAAGTTGGTTGGACAATGGAAAGTTGCTCAGCGTGAGGTCAAACGAATTCTGGAGACGTCGATCTACAAGCAGACGATTCCTTTGGAATTGAAACTGTCAGGGGAACTTGAGGATACAGTCAGCCTCTTTGTTGATGTGCGTTATGGCACACGCGGAGCTAGACAATCCGGCGTCCTATCTTCAAAGGGAATTAGCACTTCTCGTTCTGATTGGGCACCCTATCGATAAACATCATCCGTTCTTAAGGATGAATGTTAGGCCTGAAGTTTTACAGTCAGCCATAGAAAAAAGCTGGGATGTTATATCCCAGCTTTTTTGTTTTAAGCTTAAATGTTGGAATGACGAATTGGTTATGCGTCACCCATCGTGGAAACGACATTGTCGATCAGTCCGTATGCCTGGGCTTCATCGGCCGACATAAAGTTGTCACGGTCTGTGTCAGCTTCGATCGTGGCAAGGTCTTTTCCTGTGTGCTTGATCAGGATTTCGTTAAGCTTGTCCTTGGTCTTTTGAAATTCTTTCGAGTGGATCAGGATTTCCTCAGCCGTTCCCTGCATTCCTGCCAGGGGTTGGTGAATCATGATTCGTGAGTTGGGCAATGCATATCGTTTTCCATCGTGACCGGCAGTCAGCAACAGGGCGCCCATGGAGGCAGCCTGGCCGATACAGTAGGTGGCGACATCACAGGTGATGAATTGCATTGTGTCGTAGATTGCTAGTCCCGCACTCACACTCCCTCCGGGAGAGTTGATGTAGAAGTGAATATCCGCCTTGGGATCGTCAGATTGCAGGAATAGTAATTGAGCGACAATGGCGTTGGCCACTTCATCATTTACGCCGGATCCCAGAAAGACGATTCGGTCTTTCAGCAAGCGGCTGTAAATGTCATACGCACGTTCGTCGCGTCCGTTCGATTCAACGACATAAGGAATAGGAGGCATAGAAGCGTTCTCCGTAGTTGGTGTACTTAAATTGTATTACTCAGACTTCTCTTCTTTTTCGTCAGCGCTGCCGCTGTCTCGTTCGGCAGGTTTTCTGAGTAGGTCATCGACCACTCCGTATTCAACCGCTTGCTGAGCTGTAAGGAAGAAGTCACGATCGGTATCCTGGGCAATATCTTCTTTGGATTTACCACAGGCATCGGCCAGGATCTGATTGAGTACTTCGCGGTTACGAAGGATTTCATCTGCCTGGATATTAATATCACTGATTTGTCCACTGACGCCGCCGTAGGGTTGGTGCATCATCACACGGGAATGTGGAAGTGCAAAGCGTTTTCCCTTGGTCCCGCCGGCCAGTAATACAGCAGCTCCACTCGCGGCCTGTCCAACACAGTAGGTGGCAACAGGGCAGCTGAGGATTTGCATGGTGTCAAAAATGGCGAGTGTAGCAACGACGCTTCCACCGGGTGAATTGATATAGAAGTGGATATCTTTATTGCGGTTTTCACTTTGCAAATAAAGCAGCTTCATGACGACTTCGTTTGCATTTCCCGTGTGAATTTCTCCTTGGAGAAAAACGATACGGTTTTCGAGCAGCAAGTCGCCTAGTGTGAGTTGGCGTTGTCGTTGTACGTTTTGGTAACTGTAAGAATTCGTTTCATCCAGATAATGTGGAGCGGAGAGGTCACCTGGAAGAGGTGGCTGTCCGGCAGCGGTCTGATTATCTGTGAATTGCTTGAAGTTCATAAATCCTGTCCATTGGTCAAAGGGTGGCTTATTGGCGTCAATTATGCCACATCCGAGCTTTTTTGGGGAGGTAGGATTGAGGGCAAAATCGTCTGGTTGGGAACATATCAATGCAATAAAAAACGTCAGCAGGGAAAAACCTGCTGACGTTGCTATTTGTAGTCGGAATTATGTCCCAAAGACTATGCTTCAGGAGCCTCTTCTTCTGCAGGACTGTCATCCGCGGGAGCTTCTTCACTCGCTTCTGCAACAGCTTCTGTTTCGGTAGCGACTTCTTCCGCTTCAGGTTCGTCTTCATCGGCAGGACGGCTACCAGGTTGAACTCCACTGATCGCTCCGGATAATGCGAAGGTATCTTCGTTTTCATCCGCTGGAAGATCCGTTTCGGTGAAATTGGCTTCTTCCGTAATGAGCTCGATGGCCTGACGTTCGATGATTTGATTTCGCAGAGCGTCCATGTCACCACGCTTCTCGAGCTGAGCTCGGATTCGACGAGGCGAGGTTTGTTGTTGCATTGCGATGATGAGGATTTCTCGCTCGATGTCTTCCGGAGTGGCTTCCAGATCGTTCTCTTCAGCAATTCGTTCTAGAATGAAGTGCTCTTTGAGTGCCTTTTCTGTACTTCCTAGCAGGTTTTGCTGGAGGCGATTGATATGGCGACGAATCTCTTCATCTGGGAATCCACTGGCCTGTAGTTCAAGAATCGAACGTTGTAGTTCACGTTGTGACTGACGGCGAAGCAGTTGTGGAGGAAGTTCCCAGTTAGCCTCGGCAGTGAGCAGTTCAGTGATCTGACCTCGTGTGCGTTGTTGCTGATGGTAATTTAATTGGCGTTCCAATTCCTCACGTACAGCGTTTTTGAGATCTTCTTCGCTTTCAAAGCCGCCTACCTCTTGGAGAAACTCAGGTGTGAGTTCCGGGGCCGACGTACGTTTGACGCTGTTGATGGTAACGGCTGCGGAATATTCTTTTCCGGCGAGTTCTTCATCGTCCAGAGATTCACTGAGTTTGGCTGTGGTGTCTTTGCTGTCACCAGCAGATGCACCGATGACTAAATCACCAAAGCCTTCAATGGAACCGTCAGCAAAGGATAGGTTGCCACGTACAATTACATTTTGTTCGCTGAATGTAGAAGCAACGTCGTCACCATCTTTGAATTCGATAGAAACATTGACAGTGTCACCGGCTTCGATGGCACCTTCTACGTCTTCGACGTCACCGTAGCGTTGCAGTAACTCGGCTGCACGGTTATCTACTTCTTCATCACTGTATTCGTGGACGACTTTTTCGAGATCAAGGCCTTTCCATTCAGGCATATCAAACTCGGGTCGTACTTCCACATTGAATTCAAATGTGAGATCACCATCTTCAGGCATTTGAACCGCTTCGAAATTGAAATCAGGTTCGCTGATGGCCGAAAAATCCTGTTCGTCGGTGACTTGAGTCATCGCGTCCATGATCAGAGAGCCTTTGACTTGATCGACCACATCGCTTTTGAATCGTGATTCAACAAGCTTTCTTGGGGCGCGTCCGATACGGAAACCTGGGATTTGAGCTTTGGGCATCAAGTCGCTATAGGCTTCGTCTTTGTATTTTTCAATGTCAGCAGCAGAGACGGTGACAATCACGTGGCGTTCGCACGCTCCGACTTCATTGACTTCGACCTGAACATCTAGTCGTTCGTCTTCTTCTTGTTCAGCATCGGCACCGGCTTCTTCCACCTGGTCTTCGACTGCTTCATCGGTTGCTACCGTATCCAGAACTTCTTCTGATACTTCATTTGCTTCTTGATTTGTGTCTTGGTCTGACATTTTCCAAACCTGTTTCTTAGTGAACGTCTCCGCCGATCGCGGAAATCCGTTTTCCCCATAAAGTAAGAATGACACGTCCTCTTAACGTGTCATTTTCCCTTATAGGTTTGTTATTCGTTCAAAGCGTCGACCTTGAACAATGCTCATTTGCCCTCATTCGGTGAAAAGTCATCCTGCGATTCACATTCGAGTGAGGAAAAAGAGCGGCTGATGGGATTCGAACCCACGACAACAACGTTGGCAACGTTGTGCTCTGCCAACTGAGCTACAGCCGCTTAATTGGCGTGTTTAAGGGGGAAACCCCCTAGAAACACTAAAATACCCTTAACAGGTTCTGTTAGTTTAACTCAGCAACCCAACAGGCTAAAGGGGGACTAACCTCTGAAAATCAAAGTTTTTTCAGTGGTAAATCCACCTAACATCTATCGGCCCTTCCCAGGGAAGAAGACAGCAGACTCTGACAGTTTTTACCTCTATCCAGACGATTTTTAGAGATCCCAATCCGATTCGTTCTAATGATTACGATGCCTCGAATTGAACGCCTGGAAATTGAACAGGCCGAATTCGAGCGTTCCTTCTCGTAGATGTCTGGATGTATAGAACAGCGTTTTGGCTATTGAAGCTCGCTGTAGGTCGTCATTCTCGTCATTCAGGGAATGAGAAAAACCTATTTTTATTAATTGTCGAGGCTAACTTCGATGGCTAAACTTAATTTTTACAATTATTTCTATGTAGACTGGCGTTATTACGCTCGATTGCATAAACACGCGTTTATATATACTTATCATTTAATCGGTTAGCTGAAGTCGACTCGAATTTTTCGATCACTCAAAACGATAAATCTTCTCCAGCTTACTTGTCTTCATCATTCCTCCAAAAGACGACTCCCCATGAATGTAGATTTCACTGTGTTCAAAGAAGGCCAAGCACTTAAGACTATTAGTGTTGCCTTGCCTGTAGTAATTGGCCGCGGTACTGATTCCACCTTAACTATTAAGCATCCTTTGTTGAGTCGTCGGCATTGTGAAGTGTATGAGGAAAATGGTCAGGTCATGGTAAAAGACCTGGCTTCACTTAACGGAACGTTTGTAAACGAATCGCGAGTTGAAACATCTTTGTCATTGAGTTCCGGTGCCAAGCTTAAACTGGGTTCGGTAGAAATGCAGGTTGTATTTGAAGGTGGTGAAGCTGGCGATGCCGCTGAAGCGGATTTTGAGATGGGAGCTGTGGCTGCCGCTCAGACTGAGGCACTACCCGTTGCCGATGACACGCCAGCCGAAGCTGAAGATGCAGCTTTTGATCTGGGCGATTTCGAAGTGAGTGAGCCTGTAGCTGATGAAAGTCCTGCCGTTGTTGGAGATGCATTGGCAGAAGCGGAAAGTCTTGATCTTGGTGACTTTGAAGTGGGAACTCCCGAAGTAGCCCCTGCAGACGAAATGCTGGATTTAGGTGATTTTGAAGTCGCTGCTCCCGCAGCAGACGCCGGGGAACCTGAAGCTCAGGTGGAGCTTCCTTCATTGATGGATCTCGCTGGTGGATTAGATGAAGAGGTAGCTGAAGCTGCGGCGGCTGCGGAAGCGCCAGCGGCCGAACCAGTTGCCGAGGCAGATGCCTCAGCAGACCCCTGGGCTCCGCCAACCGAAAATCAAGTCAACTCAGATGATGATGACTTAGATGCGTTCTTAGCCGATTTGGGTTAATCGCCTCTCCGGCTCAATAATTCCATTCGCGACTTCCACGACCTCCGCGATACGCATGCTCTGATAATCCCAGGCTTGTTTCGTCGAACCGCGTTTCTAAGATTCACTGTCGTTGCAGGATTGAGGTTTCGAGCGTATGGAATGACCTCAGTCTAGACAGGCTTAGAGGTTCAGTTGTCGCGGTCGCCTTATGACCAAACGGATTACCCCCCTGCTCTTTGGCAGACGTTACAATCAAGGGACAGTTGACAGTTACAGCGTCAGAAACATTGCCAGTAACATCGTCAGTTTCAAGTCTTCTGGCCACCGTACTGCCTTACCAATGAAAGAGAACTCAGCATGAGATCTTCGTACCTTCTTCTTGTACTCACGTTTGGTCTGCTCACCGGGACCGTTACAGCTCAGGAAAAGAAACACTCGAATCACTTAGTGAATGAGACGAGTCCTTACCTTCTTACCCACGCTCACAATCCGGTGGATTGGTATCCCTGGGGTGAGGAAGCTTTTGAAAAGGCGAAGAAGGAAAAGAAGATGATCTTCCTTTCCGTTGGTTACTCCAGTTGTCATTGGTGTCACGTCATGGAACGTGAATCGTTTGAGGATGAGGAGATTGCAGACTACCTAAATAAACACTACGTCTGTGTGAAAGTCGACCGTGAAGAACGTCCCGATGTCGATCAGGTTTATATGACCGCTGTTCAGGCTTTAACTCGACGGGGTGGATGGCCCATGAGTATGTTTCTTCATCCGGATGGCAGACCGTTTACAGGTGGTTCTTATTTTCCCGCTCGGGATGGAGATCGAGAAGGACTTCCCGGCTTCCTGACTGTCATTAAACGCCTGCAGACGATTTGGACGGATCAACCGGAGTTAGTAGAGCAACAAGCAGAACAGGTAACTCAGGCAGTCAAGTCTGAGTTAGAGGCACGGATTCCTCGTTCCCTCATTCCACTAACTTCAGATGTGCTGGATAAGACGACCGCTTCTCTGGCAGAAGAATTTGACCAGCAATGGGGCGGGTTTGGCTACAGTATTGCTAATCCGAATGTCCCCAAGTTTCCGACCCCCGGTAATCTTGAATTCCTGCTCTACCGAGTGCTTGAGCTTCGTGCGCAAGGGGAAGAAGGCGAAAAGGAACTCGCCATGCTAACAACCCAATTGGATTACATGGCTTTAGGAGGCATACGAGATCATCTGGGAGGTGGTTTTCACCGCTATAGTGTGGATCGGTTCTGGCATATTCCACATTTTGAAAAGATGCTGTATGACAACGGGCAACTGGCTTCCATTTATGCGGCAGGCTTTAAGCTGACCGGCAATATTGAATACAAACAAGTGACCGAGGAATTGCTGGGATTTGTGACGCGGGAGATGACCGACGAGGCAGGTGGTTTTTATTCAGCATTAGATGCTGATAGTGAAGGTGAAGAAGGAAAGTTTTATCGCTGGTCCCGAGAAGAAATCAAAGCTGCGTTAACAGACCAACAGTATCGGGATTTTGCTGATATCTATGGCGTAACAGATGACCCGAATTTTGAAGAGCACTTTTACACCTTGTTGTTGAAGTCCTCCGTTTCACAGATTGCCAAAGAGCGAGCGATTGAACGTGCAGCACTGGAGGCGAAGTTACAGCCGATTCGAGAGCAGTTGTTAGGATTGCGGGCGAAGCGTATTCGTCCTTTGCTAGACACGAAGATTCTTGCAAGTTGGAACGGGTTGATGATTCGGGGATTCGCCGATGCAGGACGGTTGTTAGAGAACGAGCAATATATTGAAGTCGCCGCGAAAGCAGCAGATTTTGTTGTTGGGCAGATGAAGGATGACAAAGGGCACTTGTTACATAGCTACAACAAAGGACAAGCCCGATTCAATGCGTACCTGGCCGACTATGCCTATATGATCGAAGGCTTACTGGCATTACATAAAGCCACCGAAGATAAAAAGTGGTTAGAGCATGCAGAGACGTTGATGGCTCAACAGCTTGAACGGTTTTGGGATCGTGCAGGCGGAGGATTCTTCTTTACTGCGAGTGATCACGAGCGACTTATCGCCCGAGCAAAGAATCCAGTCGATAGCGTCCGTCCGTCAGGGAACTCGGTTTCCGGGCAAAACCTGCTGTACCTATATAAAGTCACCAAAGATGAGAACTATCTGGACTATGCCAGGAAAACTCTCGACAGCGTTTCCGGTATTATGTCCTCCTCCCCGTCAGCCTCTCCACGTATGGCTATTCTCGTGAATGAGCTGCTTAAGTTAGACGAGTAATCGCTATCTGATTTCAATGCTTCCTTTAGATCAGCTCGCGTCAGCGTTTCCTGTGTCTGTTCCTTTGTTGAATACAAAGTAGATAGGAATGCTGAGAATGAGGAAGCCGATGCTGATGGCACTGACCTGCAGGTTGTCGAATGCAATCAAAGCGAGAAAGACGGCATTCATTACTAAAGCAATCGCAGGCAGCACCGGGTACCCGGGAATGCGATAGGGGCGTGTTGTATCCGGTTCCACTTTGCGAAGTATGAAGACTGCACCAAGTGTCATAAAGATAAACACGGTCGAGCTAAACACGGCGATGTTAGTCAGTTGGTCAAAGATGTCGCCGGCGGTATTGAGATTGCGATTGGCATCGTTGCCATCCGCTCCGAGGCCAGCAAATAGAACCAGACATGTCACGATGAGGAAGACCGACATGCTGGTGATGCCCTGACCGATAATCGCGACATATGGAGCTCGTGTCTTCGCATGGACCTTCGCAAAGGACGGGATAAACATCCGATCACGAGCCATCGCAAATAGGACTCGCGGAGGAGTTAGGAAGCCGGTGTTTAATGCGCTAAGGGCACTCACTAGAATGACGGCACTGATAAGTTTGTTACCAAACTCGGCCAGATGTCTACTAAAAGGGGAGAGGTAATTGCTGACAGCTTCCTGGGGGATATCTCGCAAAGGATCTTCTTTAATGGCGACCATTTCCTCCAGAGTAAATACGCCATGAAAAGCGATGTTTACAGCGACGTAAATCACCATCAGCACAATAGACCCACCAATTAGTGCGAAGGAGAGGTTCTTTTCCGGTTCTTTAATTTCCTCAGCAACACTGGTTACCATCCATCCTCCGGAATAGGCCCACATTACACTGAGCATGACGGCGGTGAACATTTGGACAATCGAGTGTGAAGGTCCAGTTGCTTCTTTGGCCGTTGTTAGGTTGGTCACTGAAAATGTATCCGTATCGCTGATACCGGCTACAAAGGGAAGAATGGCGATGCCTACCAGGACTGTCACCTTGACGATGGTGGTGATGTTTTGGATCACTCCTCCCCAAATGACACCTAAGCAATTAATGGTTGTAAGTGTTGCTTGCAGCCCTAGGACAATGGCAATGATCTCAATGGTTGAAAACTCGATTTCCAACACTCCGCCCAGTGTGATGGTGAAATAGACCGCCAATGCAGAGTTTGCTGTTGATTGAAAGAAGATGGATTCATTCCAGCCAGACAGAAAAGCAGGCAAGCGGCCGTAAGCCTGACGGATATAGACGTACGTACCACCTGCTTTGGGCATCATCAGACTAAGCTCTGCCATGCAAACCGCAGTAATGAGTGTAATCGCGCCTCCAGCAAGCCAGCCGATCATGATGAGCGTCACACTATCACTAGCAGCGGCATTGGCAGCAGGTTTCGCGAAAATTCCTGACCCGATGACAGCTCCGACCATCATGGCCATGGCCGACCATTTACCTAAGGCTTTTGAAAGGGAGGGTGACTCATCAGAGTTTAGAAGTTCTTGCGACATGGATTTGTTGAGAGGTCCTGAGGTCTGTGCGGGCTCGCCTAGTCAGGCGCTTGTGTGCAAATTTTGCGAGTTCGCTAGAACGACGAGTTTGCTAGTTCGTTTATAGCAAATCACGAATCTCATCAGGGAAGTCATGTTTCTCGGATTCGATTTTTTTCTCGAGGCTGTCGACTTTGTTTGAGAGCTCTTCAATTTTCTTGTGGCCATCCACGACGACGCCGTCCAGATCCGACACCGTTTTTTCTAAATGGGTGAACAGTGATTCCAGATTGGTGACACGTTGGTCAAGTTTGTCCCGGTTGGCATTAGGTTCAGACATGGCGTTGGTTCCATTTGTCGAAGCACAGATACATGCAAAAGTCACAAACGGACTGTACACCAAAGCGGATTGGCGAGACAAGGTGGTCTTAGAGTCGCAGGAAGTTGCGTAGATCATCCATGACGATTTGTGGATTTTGGATGATTTGCAAAGCGATGAGCGTTCCCAAAACCAGTGCAAAGCCAATCATCGAGAGTGCGTAGGGATTGGCCGTTACCTTGACTGTTTTGAGTCGGGCTGCGAGTTCGATTCGGAGCTTTGCCCAATTCGCCAGATTCTGGCTATGCCCTACCGCAACAATTTGGCAACTACGCATGGTGTTTTTGGATTCGATACTGAGTTGGATGCCGAGTTTGGGTAGTTCGACACTGTCGCCAGCCCACTTTGCCGTCTTATCAAGCTCAGCAACCAGACTCCCCAATGAAGTACGTAGCTGGGTTGCAGGAATGTTGTAAACGACCAACCGGGGCTTACTTGTCATACCAATCAAAAGCACGCAGAGGATATAGAATGCTCCTAACAAGGCCCAGGTCCAGGGGCCAAACGCTGAAATGGCCTGTTCCGGGACAAATAGTCGCAGGGGCCCTATCATCACCAAACCGGCTACTCCCAACGCCAGTGAAAAGGTATCTCTTGCTCCACTGGTCACAAATGGCTGGCGGGAAGCGTTGATGAGCCCCATCAGCAATAAGTAAACGGTAAGCGGCCCGAGGGCGATACACAGATGAGCTGTGCTCATGGTTTGGTTATTCCGGTTAGATGAGTAATACGAGCGTTCATTCTAGTGAATGGTTGGGTTTTAACCAATAAACCCCTGAAAAAAAGGTTAAAAGTGAGCCAGTAGGTAGAGCAACTACCCAAGATGGTTATTGAGTGGTAAACTTTGGAATTCAGCCCAGTTTATTCCTGTAAACAGTGGAAAACGTCAAAAAGAGGGCTGCTGAAGCCCCTCTTGTTTTAGATCCGATACGATAAAGCCATGTCAGAAACAACTGCAAATATCGAACAACTAGCCATTAATACCATTCGTACGCTTTCGATGGATGGTGTCCAGGCAGCCAATAGCGGCCACCCTGGCACGCCAATGGCTCTCGCACCGGTTACTTATGTCTTGTGGAACGAAGTCATGAATTACGATCCAGCAGAGCCAAATTGGCCTGCTCGAGACCGTTTTGTTCTTTCCTGTGGCCACGCGTCCATGTTGCAGTATTCCATCATGCATTTGGCTGGAATCAAAGCCGTTGATGATGCAGGAAATGTGACTGACGAACTCTCCATTACACTCGACAGTATTCGCAATTTCCGCCAGTTGCACAGCCCATGTGCCGGTCACCCGGAATTCGGAGAAGCAGCGGGAATCGAGATGACGACTGGCCCGTTAGGCCAGGGAGTTGGTACCAGCGTCGGAATGGCGATTGCCGGAAAATGGTACAGCGCTCGATACGATCAGGGCGAAACCAGCTTATTTGGATTTAATACTTATGTGATTTGTAGTGACGGTGACTTGATGGAAGGTATTGGCTGTGAAGCCGCCTCGGTTGCCGGCCACTTGAAACTGTCGAATCTGTGTTGGATCTATGACGATAACAATATCACCATCGAAGGTGAGTGTGATCTGGCATATACCGAGGATGTGGCGACGAAATATCAGGGTCTAGGTTGGCATACGGTGACAGTCGAAGATGCCAACGACTTGGATGCAATTCGTGCCGCTTTTGCTGAATTCCAGAACACCGACGACAAGCCGACACTGATCATTCTTAAGAGTGTCATTGGCTACGGTTCACCGAACAAAGCAAACTCGCATGCCGCTCATGGGGCTCCTCTGGGCCCGGACGAAGTCGCTTTGACCAAGGAATATTACGGCTGGCCAGCGGATCAGCACTTCCTGGTTCCGGATGAAGTGGTTGAGCATTTTCAGGCCGGAATAGGACAACGCGGAGCTGCACTTCGAGCGACATGGCAGAGTGGATTTGATGCATACAAAGCGGAAAATGCTGAGGCAACGTCCGAATTGGATTCCATTTGGAATGGTCGTCTTCCAGAGAATTGGGAAGACGGTATTCCTACCTTTGAAGCCGATGAAAAGGGGATGGCCACACGCGTGTCCTCAGGCAAAGTGCTAAATTCACTGGCCGAAAAATTCCCCTGGATGCTCGGCGGAAGTGCTGACCTTGCACCATCCAATATGACCAACCTTAATTTCGAAGGGGCCGGCGATTTTGGCCCAGAGAATTACGGTGGTCGAAACTTCCACTTTGGAATTCGGGAACATTCGATGGCAGCCATTTGTAATGGAATGTCACTCTCCGGATTGCGATCTTACTGTGCAACCTTCTTTGTCTTTACCGATTACTTACGTCCGGCGTTACGGTTGAGTAGTATCATGCATCAGGATGTGATTTACATCATGACCCATGACTCGATTGGTTTAGGAGAAGACGGTCCAACCCACCAGCCTGTATCTCATCTGGCATCATGCCGTGCGATTCCAGGGGTGAATGTCTTCCGTCCGGCAGACGCTAATGAAGTTGCTCAGGCATACCGTACTTTAGCCGTACAGCAATCTCAGCCGTCCATGCTGGTTCTTACACGCCAGGGTTTACCGACCTTGTGCCGTGAAGAATTCGCTCCTGCTTGCGGAACTTCAAAAGGTGCCTATGTCCTGAAGGATAGTGAAGGTGAACCCCAGGTAATTCTGGCTGGAACCGGTAGTGAAGTTCACATCTGTCTGGAAGCACAAACACAGCTCGCAGCAGAAGGTATTGCGGCTCGGGTTGTCAGCATGCCTTGCTGGGAATTGTTCGATGCCCAATCGAAAGAATATCGCGACTCTGTCTTCCCTCCTGCAATTTCGGCACGCGTCGGTTGTGAAGCGGGACTGCGAATGGGCTGGGATCGCTACATTGGTTCGGAAGGCAAATTCGTTGGAATGACTGGGTTTGGTGCCTCCGCTCCAGCAGGAGTGCTCTACGATCACTTCGGTATCAATGCCGAAAATGTGGTTGCACAGGCTAAGGCAGCGATTGCCGGCGAATAATTTCTGTCACAACAATATTGTTTGGCAACGGTTGCATCGAAGCGATGGACGTTGCAGAATGACGATATTGAATTATCTGATTCTAAGTCTATTTGAAGGCTATATTTCATGAACGTTGTGCCTCTTGGCGACAAGGTTGTAGTGAAACGAGTTGAGGCTGAAGATGTAACAGCCGGAGGCATCGTGCTTCCTGACTCAGCAAAAGAAAAACCACAGCAGGGACGTGTCCTGTCTATTGGAGATGGCGTTCTGCTTCCCGATGGAACGCGTTCAGCACCTGAAGTCAACGAAGGTGACCGAGTCTTATTCAGCTCGTTTGCCGGGACGGAAATTCAGGTGATGGATGAAGAGTTGCTGATTATGTCGGTCAACGATATTCTGGCGATTCTTGATTAAGTTGGTTGAGCCTGAATCTGGCTCCGGCCTGTGGCCCCAACGACTCTCCATACTCATGCTTACGTAGTTTAACACGACTGCGCCTGCGTGATTTCCTGCGCGCTGCTTGTTGATATATAATAAAAGCAATCTAGTGGCGGGCAGAATTGACCAAAAGCAACTAGAAATGGGGCTTGGATTAGGAGTCGTAATCGATCTGGCGATTGTCGATTCCTGAATTGTCTAAAACGATGTCTCGAGTTAGATCGGGATGAGAATAGAGATAAAACAATGAAAAGACAAATCACAACAATGTTGCTTGGGTTGGTATTGGCTGTGTTGGTAATGCCACTGCAGAGTCGAGCAGCGGAATTGACTGAAAAGCAACAACAGACATTGGATCAAATGGTAGATCGGGCAGTGCAATATCTGCGAACGACCGGTCAGGCCGAAGATGGCTCGTTCTCGAAAGAAGCTAGTCCGGCGATCACTTCGTTGGTTACCGCCGCCCTGATCAAAAGTGGTCGGCCTGTCGATGATCCGATGGTCAAAAAAGCGTTGACGTTTATCGAAGGCTTCGTTCGGGAAGATGGCGGGATACATCAGGACGGTTCACTATATCGAAATTATGAAACCTGTTTGGCAATTCTGGCGTTAGTTGAAGCTAATCAGGATGGCCGTTATGACAAAGTTCTAGGAAACGCGAACCAGTTCGTACGTGGTATCCAGGTGGGAGCCGATGGCAAGGTTGCAAAGAGTGCACCGGAATGGGGAGGCCAAGGTTACGGAAAACATAAACGCCCGGACCTCAGCAACACTTCCTTCTTTATTGATGCTCTCGTAGCTAGCGGAGCGTCGGCTGATGATGCTGCGATTCAAGCCGCTCTGGTCTTTGTCTCACGTACACAAAATCTGGAATCTGAGCACAATACAACTGAGTTCGCCACCAAGATTGAAGATGGCGGGTTTTATTACACTCCTGCAGCTGGCGGTACGAGTCAGGCGGGGACTACAGCCAATGGTGGCTTACGTAGTTATGCATCCATGACATACGCCGGATTAAAGAGCATGATTTATGCTGGCGTGGATGGTGACGACCAACGTGTTCAAGCCGCTGTCAGCTGGATTAAGAAAAACTACGACTTGTCGGAAAACCCTGGGATGGGTGCCGAAGGTCACTTCTATTATCTCCATACCTTTGCCAAAACTTTGAAGGCTCTGGGAGTGGATGAAATAGAAGATGCTAAAGGAAAGACGCATCACTGGCGTTCTGAGCTCATTGCTGAGCTTGCTCGTCGACAGAAACGCAATGGATCGTGGATAAATACTAAGAGTACTCGTTGGTTGGAGGCAGATGAAAACCTAGTCACAGGTTACATACTGCTGTCTCTAGCGTATTGTCGTGATTAACTTGTAGTGACTTTGGACTCCCATCAGTTTCTAAAGTCATCGCTTTCAAACGACATGCGGATAACGGTGTGCTCACAGGTAGGAAGGTTTCTGTCGGAGTATGTCTAAATACATCACGCGTTACGGATCGATGCGTTTGCTGGGCGTGTTAGCGACTCGAGGAGAAGACGCGTATGCCCGTGGAGACAAAGTAGTTGTACGGACCAATCGAGGATTGGAAACCGGCGAAGTGCTGTGTCTAGCCACAGAAAATGCCATTAAGCAAATGAATAAGCCGTCGAATGGTCAGATCATTCGACCCATGTCCGCTGAAGATGATCAGGAACTGAATCGCTTAAAGAGCCAACAGCAGGATTACTTTCAACGTAGTCAGAAGATTGTTGAAAAACATGGACTCGATATGGAACTGGCTGAAGTCGAGAAACTGTTCGGTGGCGAACGGCTCATTGTCTATTTCATTTCTGAAGACCGAGTGGACTTTCGTGAGTTAGTAAAAGAACTGGCCGCTGAGTTTCAAATGCGGATCGAAATGCGGCAAATCGGTGTTCGTGATGAAGCCAAGCTGTTAGCGGAC
Source organism: uncultured Pirellulaceae bacterium (assembly GCA_938082855.1). Taxonomy (GTDB): domain Bacteria; phylum Planctomycetota; class Planctomycetia; order Pirellulales; family Pirellulaceae; genus UBA721. The sequence goes on from CALKCC010000229.1 coordinate 14,921, forward strand.
TATGGTGATTGCGGAAAGCCGGTGTGTTGTAATACTCATCTAATGCAAATGCCACC
>CALKCC010000230.1 GCA_938082855.1 uncultured Pirellulaceae bacterium
CTTGAAAAGCCACCAGTGATTCCAGAGTCCGAGACGCTACTGGAACCGACGCTCAAAGATGAACTCAACGCGCTGGTCGATCAAGCTCCGGCCGATGCTGCCGACATTCTTAAAAAATGGATCAGTAGCACGTCGTCATGATGGACCAAAGCACAATTCGGCAAGCAGCCATTCTGATTTCAAGCTTGGACTCGGACCAGGCAGATCAATTGCTATTACGGCTCGGCCCAACTGAAGCCCAACGAATCCGAGAAGCGGTAGCAGCGTTAACGGAAGAAGACTTACTGGCGAGTCAGGAAGTCATCGAAGATTTCCTAGCTAGCTACACAACAGATACCGTCAAATCCAATCATCCTTCACACGAAGACAGCGACACCGAAGGTAATACGCCTGTCGACAGCGTGGCACAGATTGCCTCAGCGAAGCTGGCATTTCGCTCTGCTGAATCCCCGGATTTACAATTTCTGTATCAAGTTTCCCCACCGGTGATTGCTCAGTTTCTTGGCAATGTCCACAAGCAGATTGCCGCCACGATACTAACTCACGTGCCTCCGGATTTTTGTGGCACGATTCTGTCGTATCTGCCACCCGAGCAGCAAAATGAAATACTGGATCGCATTTCGAACAATGCACCATGCCCACCCACACAACTCCATGCTATTGCCAATCTGCTGAGTGACTGCCTGTTGAATCTTCAAGCTGGAGACAACATTACACCTCAACAAACGGCCAATGCCATTGAAATCGCTTCTCATGACAATTTCCTCCACCGCACACTCTCCGCCATGGATGCCAATGGGACAGAGTTGAGTAGCCTGGAACACTGGAATACTCGAAAACGTAACGACGGCCCGATAGAAGCTTGCTCACGCTCGTTACTGCAAAATCCCAGCCACACATCAAATATCGTATTGAAATTTGACGACATCACTCTACTTGATGACAAATCGCTGGCTCGGCTTTTCCATCAAGTCGAGCATGAAGTACTTTTACTGGCACTGGCAGGTGCAACACCTGAAATCGTGCAACGCATTACCTCTCCACTTTCCCCAAAGCAAGTAGAAAAATTCACTGCAAGACTCGAGTCAATCTCTGGCGTCTCCTTGCAGCAAATCGACGAAGCTCAACGATCCATTGCTATCCAGGCCAGCAAAATGGCCAATGAGAACGCAATTCAATTCATTGAACAGAAACGCTTTCAGGCTGCCGCGTAAAACTGGGCTTGATTTTTCAGCCTAATTCTAGGAAAAGTTACGCCGCGATCGGTTTTTTAGATAGTGCCGAACAAGGAATCGTTCCATGAAAGAAAACACGCACCCACAAGAGCGTTCTCCTGAGTCCAATATCGACTCAGACAAGGCAACCGATCCAGCCGCACTTCAATCCAAACTCGACCAATGCGATACGCTGCTCGACCAACTGGAGGATGAGCAAACACTCGAAGTTTCTTCGAAGGAAACGCCTCCAAAGGCGACAGCGTATCCCGAGTTTGGAATGGAGACGGCATCTGGCGAACGCCAAGGCTACAAATCGCCTCTACGTATTCGAATCTGCCACACCGATATCTCGCACTCCAATCTGTTACAACTTGAGCCCGGCGATATTCTCGCCAGCCAGGAATCTACCGAACAGTCTGTCGAACTCCTTTGGTTAGGAAAGGTCATCGGAACTGGCCGGCTGAGACTGCAGGAAAACGAGTATGTCATTGACATCGAGGAACTCGACGACATTGAGTCAGAGGGGATCCACTATGACATATAGAACGGCTCGAACAACCGCGCTTCTTTTGGGCATTTTACTAACCAGTCTCTCGACAGATTCGGTTTGGGGGCAAACGGATTCCCCTGAGAACGCTCAGCAGGAACCACTTTCATATCTCAGCCTACCTCTCCAACCACGATCGGACAGTCTAGAGCAAAAAACCACGGCATCTGGCCAATCTCGAAATAGCCACAGTGTTCCGGGACTGAATGAATCTATGGTGAAAATGGGAGGATCTCTGGCAATCGTCCTCAGTTTATTCCTGGGGCTCGTATGGGTGACGAAACGTCGTCGCCCACGAGGATTTCAACTTACCAATCAAACATTGGAAGTCATCGGACAAACCCCTCTGTCCAAGAACCACACGTTGCACATTGTCAAACTTGGCCAACGCCTGTTGCTGGTATCGGCCGGGGAATCCGAAGTCACATGCCTGTCTGAGATAACAGACCCCGTGGAAATTGAACAGTTGCTTTCCTCTGCCACCACGACCCTGCCGAAACATTCCACATTTAAATCATTGTTTGCTCAGTATGACCAGGACACTAATCAGTTATTTACTGACACCTAAATGAAGCAATCCTCGTTTCAATCCCTGATGCCACCTCGACTCACGTTTTCGACAAAATCAAATCGAATACGGGCTATCATCGCTGCGCTTTTTATAGCAGCATTTCCAATTGCCTGTCTCGATGCCGATGTCAGCTATACGCTCGAAGAGCAAACTGAATTAACCACGCAAACACAGTCGGACCCAGCACTGGCGAGTACTGACTTGCAGCAGTCCGCAGATCCCACTGAGGCACTCCAGTCCATTAGCAGTCTGGGAGAATTGGAGTCCCCGGAGCAGGCAATGAGCAGTTTAAAACTGTTTGCCATGGTAACGTTACTCAGCACTGCACCTGCGATGCTACTGATGACGACTTCGTTCCTGAGAATCTCCATCGTACTGAGCCTACTGCGTCAAGCATTAGGCACTCAACAAAATCCAAGCAATCAGGTCATCGCGGCGTTAGCTCTCTTTATGAGTGCTCTGGTAATGGCTCCAACCTGGAACACCGTTTATCACAAGGCGATTGTCCCGTACAGCAATCAGGAAATCACCGGCCAACAAGCGTGGGACATTAGCCGAGCTTCGCTGGTTACATTTATGGGTACGCAAATCGACAATACAGGCAACACCGATGACGTCTGGCTATTTTATGACTATCTCCCTCAACCGGAGGCGGACAACCAGCCGTCCTATATGGCTGCTAGTTCTTCTGCACAGACTCCCACCAGCTACCACCAAATACCATTACAAGCTCTACTTCCTGCATTCATGATTAGTGAATTGAAGACAGCTTTTCTCATCGGCTTCTTGGTATTCCTCCCATTCCTCGTGATTGACCTGGTTGTTAGTGCCACCACGAACTCCATGGGAATGATGATGCTTCCCCCGACCACCGTTTCGCTTCCGTTTAAACTCATGCTTTTTGTGATGGTAGATGGCTGGCATTTACTCGTTGGCACTTTGCTCGACAGCTTTACCTAACCAGGAATTCCCGTTATGCAGCACGAGCAAACTATTGAATTTAGTCAACAAGCCCTGATGACCACCTTGACGCTGATCGCGCCGATTCTCATCGTAGCCGTCCTTGTCGGTCTACTTGTGGGAGTCATCCAGGCCATGACTCAAGTCCAGGATCAAACCATCAGTTACATCCCCAAACTCATTTGCATTCTGGTTGCACTCTGCTACTCACTGCCTTGGATGTTTGAAAGGCTTTCCAGTTTCACAGGAAGCGTCTTCCAAAGCATACCTACCATCGTTTCGGGAGGTTAGCGATGCCGCCAAACCTTCCATTCGCAGAACTAACGCCGGCCTTGATCTCGCTCGCTTTCATGATCAGCCTTCGCGTCATTCCCATCATCGCCCTGATCCCGATGGGACGTCAGCATTTCCATTGGCAATTACGCCTCACGCTGGTCGTACTGACAACCATATTGCTTACATCGTTCCATAGCGACAATCAAGCTTTGCTTGCATTGGTTGGTGAGGGATACATTCCACCCATCCCGATGATCGTCAGCGAATTATTGACTGGTTTGGCCATAGGAGTTTCCATCCTTGTGGCTATCGAAGGAATCCAATTAGGTGCTCAGTGGATGGGCCTTTCGAGCGGCGTCAGTTTCAAGACAACCAACCACGAATCGGCGATTGCTAAGTTCGTTTCGTTTGCAACTCTGGCGGCACTGGTTGCCTCCGGTTTACACCGTATCGTTATTACTGCAGTTCTCGACTGCTACACATGGATTCCACCCGGCACGCTGCATTGGGACAGTCCTCAGGACATCTGGCATCAACACATTTCCATGACACTTACCTGGAGTTTCCTCTTAGGGCTTAAACTAGCCACCCCTGTCATGATTGCGATGCTAGCCGTGAACCTAACCACAGGCTGGATTAGCCGACAGTCGCCTCACTTTCATCAATTTGTCATTGGCATTCCTGCCAACACTGCCATCCTATTGGTCGTGATCATGATGACACTAGGAACTGTCACTCTCGCCATGCAACAAGAAATCACCATGGTTTTAGATCGTGTAACGCAGCAACTGTTTTAACTCTTTGTTTCATTCCGTTTAGGCTCCCTCCAACCTTGGGGTGCCAATACCCGTTTCCCCCCAAAAGTAACCGTCAATGGCCAGCGATCAGACTTTACCAGCCACTCCGGCCAAACGCCTACAAGCTCGGCGTGAGGGACGAGTTGTCAAAAGTCGCCAACTGGTTACTGCGGCTCTCCTTCTGGGTTCAACCATCCTGCTTCAATGGCAAGCATCCCCTGTCCAACAGGACTTACAGGACCTCTGGCAGAATCTCTGGAAACAACCTCAAATCACCGATCAACCTCTGTCTACCATCTCCGCCCAATGGTCAACCGCGGAGTTTTGGTTACAAAACGCAGTCCCGGTCCTCGTCTCACTTGCCCCACTGATCACAGGAATACTCACATTGGCTTTGCTCGGATCATTGCTGCAAACCGGTGTAATATTGACTCCACATCAACTCGCCCCAGATGTGAACCGACTGAATCCTAATCGCTGGTGGCAGCGGGTCACTTCTCCTGCCTACCAAGCGGAAGTCGTCGGAAGCATGCTACGTTCTGTCATCATACTTTCGGTGACGGCAATAACTCTGTGGAGTCTCCGAGAAGACATTGCCACTCTCTCCGTTCTGCCGGCCAGCCAACTAACGAGCTCAGGCATTGAGATTTTGGCTCAGATCTTAATTCAAATCGGATTGGTGTACCTTGCCTTCGGAAGCCTGGACTATTTCTGGCAACGTTCCAAATTGGAAAGGAGCTTGAGAATGACACCGGAGGAATTGCGCCAAGAGCAAAAGCAAGGTACACCTCAAAGCCGACAACGCAATTCCGAGAAACCAGACACTGAGAGAATGAAGCTCCAGCAATCTTTGGCTGATGCCGCGATTGTCATTTACGCACCTGATGGTGCGGCTGTTGCAATCGCCTATGATCCAACTCAGATGGACGTCCCACGCATTCAGAAAATTTGGGGGAATGATTCTCAGCAAAGCAAAATACTGGAAGAGGTTTTGACAGCCGCCAGAATGGCTGGAAAAGACTGCGTACAACACCACCGACTCACCACCCTCATAGCATCTACGCTGCAGTCGGGACAACAGATTCCATCTCACCTCTATCAGGAAGTCGCAAACCTGCTTCGACAAGCCTAAACATATCCATGATTTGTCTTCTTTTTTGTTGATTGTCCAAAGACAAAATGCTCGAAATAGAGATATAGAGGCAAATGGCAACCACCAGCACAGGCACCGGTAAACCGTGAGTAAAAAAGACAAGCCGTTCTACAAACAGTATCCGATTACCGCGCCTCGCTTTTGGCATGGTTTACGTTTCGGAGATTATCTTAAGCTGCTGGCACGCAACAAATTTGCGATTCATCCGGCACGTTGGTTCGTTGCCTTCACCGTCTCCTATTTTTCGATTTTCAATAGTGTTGTTGGCTGTTTGCAGTCTCTACTGTTCAAGGGCAAGATCCGGCGACACGAATTACCAGCACCTCCGATCTTCATCGTGGGGCACTGGCGAAGCGGGACAACGTTCCTGCACGATCTCATTTCTCTCGACGATCAATTCACTTACCCCAGCACGTTGCAGTGTTTTTTACCCAATCAATTCCTGATCACAGGTAAGTTATTCCTCAAGCTGGACAAATATTTGGTCCCGGAGAAGAGGCCGCAGGACAACGTCACCACAAGTTTCCACAAACCCCAGGAAGATGAATTCGCCATCTTCAATATGGGACACCACTCGCCTTATCTACGAATGGCATTCCCTAACGGACCGTTGGTCGACAATGATTACCTCACTTTGGAGAACCTAAGCGAAACGCAAGTGAGCCAGTGGCAGGAAGTACTGGTCCGGTTTGTCAAGATGGTCAGCTATCAACAACCCAACAAGCCTGTAGTACTCAAATCTCCACCTCACATTGGCCGCTTGAAGTATCTCGCGGATGCTTTTCCTGGCGCTCGGTTTATTCATATTAGCCGAGATCCCTATTCACTGATTCCTTCGACCGTACGGCTTTGGCAGTCACTGGACTACATCCAGGGATTCAACCGCCCCAAATATGACTTGCCCTGGTTATACGAGTACATCGGGGATACTTTCGAAACTTTGTACGAGGCTTTTGAACGCCAGCGACTCGACATCGACGAATCTCAACTTATTGACGTACGTTATGAAGATCTGGTGGCCGATGCACCCGCCGTGATTCGGTCCATTTATGAAACTCTGAATTTAGGCGACTTCGATTCCCAAATGGCCGAACCTCTGGCAAATTATCTGGAATCACAGAAGGACTACAAAGTAAATCAGCACGAACTGCCGGACGAATTGACCGAATTAATTGAAACACGGTGTATTCCACACCTCGAAAAGTACGGATATCAGAAACGGGCCTGATATTGCCTCCATACGCTGGAGCTCGTGCGGATTTACACCAATTCTTCTGCACGCTGGTGAGGTAATATTGTCCTTTTGCGATTGAGCCCACCCATTGTTCAAATCTCTGACTGGTCTTGCCTCTAAGACTGCCATTTCTTACTCTTCCACCTCTTGTTTTCTGCACCCAACAAGGTCCACAGCGACCGTTGCATGCAGTTAACCCAGGATGAAGTAATGGGGTTCCAAGCAATCCAAGGCATGAACAAAAATACGTGGCACGATCTGATTATCCCGGCAAGCATTGTGGCTTGTCTGCTGGTACTGCTCGTACCAATGCCGCCGTTTATGCTCGACTTGCTGATGGTCGGCAATATCACTCTGGCTGTTGTCATATTACTAACAACGCTTAACATCAAAACTTCGCTTGAGTTAAGCGTATTCCCAACGGTCTTACTCGCTGCCACTCTGGGAAGACTCGTGCTCAATGTAGCCTCGACTCGACTAATCCTGACCGGTGCAGCAACAGAAGGAACAGAGGCTGCTGGACACGTCATTGAATCCTTTGGCGATTTTGTAGCGGGCAATGACCTGATCGTGGGAATGGTCATCTTCTCGATTTTGGTCGTCATTCAATTTGTAGTCATTACTAAAGGATCTACTCGAGTCAGTGAGGTTGCCGCCCGATTCACACTCGATGGTATGCCTGGACGTCAAATGGCAATCGATGCCGATTTAAATTCAGGGCTCATCAGCCAGCAGCAAGCTCAACAACAACGCCAGGAATTGACGCAGCAGGCGGATTTCTACGGAGCGATGGACGGAGCCAGTAAATTTGTACGTGGAGATGCTGTAGCCGCAACAATCATTACATTAATCAACATCGTTGTCGGACTAGGCTACGGTGTTTTCAAGTCCGGCATGGGATTCACCAATGCTGCCGAGGTGTATACGAAACTAACGATCGGGGATGGCTTGGTCAGTCAAATTCCTGCACTGCTCATCTCGCTGGCAACAGCGATGCTCGTTACTCGTACCAGCCAAAACACAAAACTCTCCAATCAACTCGTACAGCAGCTTTTCAGTAAGCCTCAGGTCATGATTGTGACCGCCGCATTCTTGTTCGCACTTACGTTCACTCAGCTCCCAAAAATCCCGATGCTCACCATGGCAGCAGGATGTATTGGCCTCGCCTATTTACTTTCCAAATCACAAACTCCTGAATCCGAACCGAATGAAACACCTCCTCAACCAGAGGTGGAAGATCAGGATTCAAAACTGAGCGCCCTACTTCGTGTTGATGCGATCGAATTAGGGCTAGGGCTAAGATTGCTTCCATTAGCTAGACGAGAGAACGAGGATAATATCCTGAATCGCATTCAGGTGATTCGAAACAAGCTTGCCTCTGACCTGGGGATTGTCCTACCTGAAATTCGTATTCGTGACAATTTGAAGCTTGCTGGCAATCAATATGAAATTCTGATTCAGGGGAATCGAGTGGCGACCGGAAAACTCCCCGTCAATCGACTCCTCGTCGTTGACGATCACCCCGACCTTGAATCCGAGCTCCCAGGGACGATTCCCGGCGAAGGTTCCGTAGCCCACCATGGTGCTCGATGGATTTCCAAAGACCAACGCAACAAAGCAATCGAACTTGGGCTTCAGCCACTTTCCCCTGTGGAAGTTCTGGCGATTCATTTACAGGACACCGTTCGCATGCACGCTGACATCCTGTTATCACGGGATGCCACTCATCAGTTAGTTGAACAATTAAGAGAGCTGGCTCCCACGGCTGTGCATGAGCTAATCCCTGAATTACTGAGCCTTGGGCAGTTGCAACAGGTACTACGAAATCTTCTGAATGAAAAGATTTCTATCCGCCCATTGGCCGAAATCCTTGAAGCACTTAGCGAAGTCGCCAGACAACAGCAGCATCCGATCAAACTGACCGAACATGTTCGATCTCGTTTGGCTCGTTCAATCACAACATCCCTCTCTGACCCCGATGGTCTTCGAGTCCTGTCGCTGCGTCCAGAAATTGAGCAGCAATTAGGTGAAACTGTGAATTTCACTGACATTGACCTGGAGATCACCTATGTGCACCAGCTCCATGATCGTCTTTGTCAGGAAATTCAACGGCATCTGGAAATGGTCAAAGAAGAGCAGGGGACGACTGCACTCGTTGTCGCCCCGGAAATCCGACCGGGTGTAGCCCGTCTAATGCAACAGCACCTAATCACCATACCGGTCATTTCGACTCGGGAAATTTCTCGAGGGGCCGACATTGTCTCACATCACCAACTCAACATGGCCCCCACTCCGCTGAAACACCGCTCCGGTACACCTGCCTTTAGCTCGCTTGCACCGGTGACTCGAGAGGACGTTAACTAGCAACGATTATGGACATTTACACATTCCAGGCACGAACAATTCAAGAAGCCCTGCAAATGGTCCGTGAATCATTGGGTCCTCAGGCTGTTGTGCTTTCAACGAAACCTGTGGTGCGCCCAACTGACTCTGTAAACAACCAAACTGACGTCCGCTGGATCGAAGTCCAGGCGCAGGCCGAAATTGAGCCCGCCGTTGAGCCCTTCGTTGAGTATCAAGAGGCAACGGAAGAGGTCTTGGAGGCTGCGGAGCAACCAGCATACTCATCGATGACGCTTGCCGAATCGTACATCGAATCGTTGTACCGGCAGGAACAACTGGAGATTTTAGAACAACAACGCGTGTTGCAACAACGCCGTGACCAGACCCCCGAACAATTCATTCCCTCTGGAATCTGGAATCAGTTATCCGCCTCCACCATCGAACTCAACTTATTACGTGAAGTCCTAAGACGGGTAGGGGAGCAGGGTAGTGAGCAACAGTATCAGACGGAGATCATCGAACAATTCAAAACGATGATTCCATTCCAACCATTTCAATTGCCTGTTTCCCGCGAGGTCGGTAACGGACCAAAGGTGATCGTGGTCACAGGTCGCAGTGGTAGCGGGAAATCTTCACTCATTACAAAACTGGCAACACAGTGCGAGTTGCGAGACGAAGTCCCCGTGGGTGTGATCGAATTGACTGGCCCCAATCGTCATCACCATGCCTGGCTACATAACCAATTGGAGAAATTGGGAGTCCCTACAACGCAGCTCGACAATCCCTTAAGACTCAATGAGGCGCTCCAGCCCTTCCAGCACTGTCAGGTTGTGTTTATTGAATCGCCAGGAATCGCCGCATCTCAGCCTCAGAAGCTCGCAATTCTGAATTCGTTTTTCAAGCAGGGCCGGGATATCCAATGCATCTTCACTCACGACGTCAACGCCCGTACAGAACCAACGGTTGAATTGGTTCAGACGCTGAATTGCTGCGACAATCCCATGCTCGCTTTAACAAAAACCGATGAAGAGAATTCACTGGGACACCTCGTATCTCTCTTCCAACAAATCCAATTACCCGTTACTCTTTTGAGCCATAGTGCTGGATTAGCGGACGGATTCACGATGATGACCGAAGCTGAGCACCTCAAGCTATTGGAACGAATGACAGGTCTCCTACGGGAATCTATGTCGACCAACAGTTTACATACTCAGGATTCATTCACATTAAGTTTTAATCCCATGTAAATACCGGAGTTTCAGGGAAGAGACTCTGATATTGCCCTCAGGCTAACAAAATCGTTCAGGGAGGAACGACATGCCAACAACGAAAACGGAAACCACCACCGTCACTTATGAATCATTTATTGATGAAAACGGTATCCCACAACAACGCAATGGGAGTGGCCCAGTTGTAGATCTCGATATACTCCCGGTCTGGCAAGCCTTTAAAGCATCTCCTGACCGAGATGATTTGCGAAATCAACTACTCGAGCATTACCTTCCGGTTGTGAAAGTGCATTCCGAGCGACTTTGGCATCGATTGCCGGATGGAGTAGAACTTGACGATCTATTCTCCGCTGGCTGTTTTGGCATGATCAATGCAATTTGTGCCTTTGATTTGTCCCGCGGGATCAAATTCGAAGCCTACTGTGTTACTCGCGTTCGTGGAGCGATGCTGGATGAATTACGGCACATGGATTGGGTTCCCCGAATGGTACGAACTCAGGCGACCAAGCTTTATAACGCCACGAACGCACTGGCAGCCCTCCTGCAAAGACACCCAACCGAAGAGGAATTAGCCGAGCATATGGGGCTGGAAATGCCTGAGCTTGAGAAGATTATGGCAACATCCTCGGGTATCAATTTGATCAGCCTGGATAAGAAAAAGTGGCAAAATAGCGATGGCAACAAATCCATGACCGAGATGGATATTGTGGCCGATAAGCGATTCGCGTCTCCTAGCACTCGCTTGGCGAAAAATGATGTTGTACGGCTCGTCACCAAAGGTCTCAGTCGTTCTGAACGCCTTATCATGATTCTCTATTACTTCGAAGAGATGACGATGAAGGAAATTGGGGCAACACTCGATTTAAGCGAGAGCCGAGTTAGTCAAATGCACAGCAGTATTGTTCATCGCCTGCGTTCTCAGCTAGAAACTCGGCGAGGTGAATTCCGAGTCTAGACTCTTCCAATGTGAAATTAGGCTACGCTTACAGAGGGCAGCATTCATCGAGATTGCTGCCCTTTTTTAATGGAAATCGAGGGATCGTGGTCTAGAAAAAAAACATATCTACGAGCTTTTATTTGTTGATTCAACCTAGTGGTATCCACTAGTATAAGAAGGAGGAAAATTTCATTTTGGGTTTTCCTGCACTTATTCTGCCAGTTCATGGCAAGGTTGTACTGTTATCGTTGTTGACGTTTAGTGGTTCGTGCGATTGCGCCCGTGCTCGCTACCAAAGGACAATCGAGGTTCATCCAATGTGTCAGAACAGGTTAGAGGTAAGCCTTAGAGGCTTGTAGGTTATTATATTTTTTGGAGTACTCTCATGAAACGACATGCAAACAAGAGTGGTTTCACACTTGTTGAATTGCTAGTTGTTATTGCCATCATCGGTATTTTGGTGGCATTACTACTTCCAGCAGTTTCAGCAGCACGTGAAGCAGCTCGTAAAATGTCATGTAGTAACAATCTGAAGCAAATCGGATTGGCACTGCGTACATACCACAACACTTACAGTTCACTGCCTATTTCCGGAAACTACTTCTGGGGTCGTCAGACGAACAACGGTCGTACTTGGACCGATTCCAGTCACGGTAGCCAGTTCACTAAACTGCTTCCATTCCTGGAACAGGATCCACTCTACAACCAGTTGAACCACATGAATGTTGGCCGCCGTCAACAGGGATGGGGGGCGACTTGGGTATCAAACTTTGAAACAACTCCACTTGCCGGATCACAAACTCGTTGGTTCTGGTCAGAGTTGCTTCCTGTGTTTATCTGCCCATCGGCAAACGTAGATCCTTATACTGACCATACGGATCCAGCTTTTGCTCCGTCGATTACTACCTATGCACCAAGTCTTGGAGCACAACTCAATCCGTCGCAAGGTAACTGGTGTCCTGAGTATCACGGAAACGTGTTCGGTACAGGACCATCAGGTCATGGTAACGACGGACGAGGTCATATGCTTTCAGGTGTATTTTCTCGTGCTACTTGGTCTGCTCGCTTCCGCGACGTGACCGATGGTGAAAGTCAAGTCATCGCAGTTGGTGAAATACTCCCTCATAAGAGTGACCACTTCAAGAACGGCTGGATGCACCATAACTCGATCTGGTCAATGACATCCGGTCCTATTAACTACCCAGTTAATGGACTTGGTGAACCTGGTTTCAATCAAATCAATGCACAGTATCCCGGTTGCTCACACTGGCGAAACTGGGCTACCTCGCAGGGATTCAAATCCCAGCATAAGGGTGGTGCTCAGTTTGTATTAGTAGATGGTTCTGTTCAATTCCTGAGCGAAAACATCGACTATATCACCTACAACCGACTTGGCGACCGCCGAGACGGTGGCCCTCTTGGCGAACAGTGGAAAAACAACTAAGGTTTTCTGCTGACTAAAGGCGCAAACTACGATCCCCTTAGATCGCAAGATCTAAGGGGATTTTTTTATACCTATCCGCCTAAGTGTCGTAATAACCCCGCAGAACAGGAATTTGTTCATCACAAAATAGGTGATTTTTACCAATTTTTAACAAATCACTGGTTTCGCATGATTAAATTTACTTATAGTAAAATTCAATTGGCCCTACGGGCCCTTTTGACTGTGAAATCATTCATTCTTATTTTTTGTATTCGGAGTCCATTTCGATGAAAAAAGTTAGCACTCGAAAAGGCGGGTTCACGCTTGTTGAGTTGCTGATTGTCATCGCCATCATCGGTATTTTGGTGGCTTTGTTATTACCAGCCGTTTCAGCAGCACGTGAAGCAGCTCGCAAAATGTCGTGTAGCAACAACCTGAAACAACTCGGGTTGGCCATGCGAACTTACCACAACACCTATAGTTCACTTCCTTATACGGGAGTTTACTTTTGGGGCCGTCAATCCAATAACGGTTTGACTTGGGAAGATTCCAGCCACGGTAGTCAGTTGGTAAAGATTCTACCCTTCCTAGAGCAGGATCCGCTCTACAACCAACTTAACTTCCAAGTCGTTGGAAAAAACAATCCTGGGATTGGCCAGAACTGGGCCTCCAACTTTGAAAGAACGAATGTTGGGCAAACCCAACGTAAATTCTTCTGGTCGGAAATTATCCCTACCTTTGTTTGCCCATCGGCTGACAATGATCCTGCCGGGGACGGCGGGTTCAACCTGGATGAAGCACCACAGCTTCACAACTACGCCTGTAGCATTGGTTCGCAGCGTATTTCGTCGCAAGGTAACTGGTGTCCTGAATATCCAGGTAACCTGTTCCAAACTGGACCAGCCAATCATGGTAATGACGGACGAGGCCATCAGATCTCCGGTGTCTTTGCACGTGGTGCCTGGGCGGCTCGTTTCCGCGACGTCACCGATGGTGAAAGTCAGGTCATCATGATGGGTGAAATTCTGCCCATGAAAACTTCGCTTGCGAAGTCTGGTGGCTGGGCTCACTCAGTGGCACTTTGGATTGGTACCGGTGGTCCTATTAACTACCCAAGTCAGGGACTAGGGGAACCAGGTTTCAATCAAATCACTGCACAGTATCCCGGTTGTACACACTGGAGTAACTGGTCAACCTCACAGGGATTCAAATCCCGTCACAAAGGTGGAGCTCAGTTTGTATTAGTAGATGGTTCGGTTCAATTCCTGAGCGATAACATCGACTATGTCACTTACAACCGACTTGGCGACCGTCGTGACGGTGGTCCACTTGGTGAACAGTGGAAAAACAACTAAGCAGCATTGGCTAAGGGTGTCACCACCCTACAGCAATGCAGTGACAGTAAAACTGAAGGCACGAAAGGCAACTTTCGTGTCTTCTTTTTTATTGAACTTCACTGCCCCTACTACGTATCGATTATAGGGATCGTAATGTTACAGAATTGTTAATTCCGTTCAGACGTCCTTTGATGATAGCTGTCAATTCCCTATCTTTTGGTATTCTAGAATTAGACACAAATCGCCCAAACCACTCGTTATTCTCTATTCACTCCCCCAGCTTCCATGGCAAATAAAACTCAACCCGGTTATCACCTCGGATTTGATCTCGGTGGCACGAAAATGCTCGCCGTGGTATACGACGACCAGTTCAATGCGATTGGCCGTAACCGCATCAAGACTCAGGGAAATCTTGGTGTGGAGTCTGTGCTGCAACGGCTGATCGGAAACATCGAATCCGCATTAAGCGATGCCCAAGTTGAAGCGAGTGACCTACGTTCGATCGGCATCGGAGTCCCTGGCGCAGTCAACATGCAAACGGGCGTTGTCCTGGGAGCAGTCAATTTGGGATGGAAAAATGTCCCTGTTGCCGAAACACTCCGAAATCATTTTCGATGCCCGGTCCAGTTACTCAACGATGTCGACGCGGGCGTGTTTGGGGAAAGTCAATTTGGAGCCGGACGTGGCGCGACAAATGTACTCGGAGTCTTTCCCGGGACAGGCATTGGTGGCGGAGCGGTGCTCAACGGAGAAATCGTCGCGGGTGCTTCACAAACAGCCATGGAAATCGGCCATATTCCTGCCGTGCCCAATGGCATTCGCTGTGGCTGCGGGCTCAAAGGCTGTCTGGAAACAGTCGCCAGTCGGCTGGCAATTGCCGGACAGGCAGCTCAGGCAGCCTATCGTGGTGCCGCCCCCTATCTGCTTGAGCAAGTCGGAACCGACATCAGCCTGATACGTAGCGGCGTGCTTGCCGCATCTATCGCCAACGGAGACAGCGAAGTAGAGAGCATTATCAAGAGTGCCTGTAAATACCTTGGCAAAGCGATCGGAGCCATGGCAACCGTACTTTCACCGGACGTAATTGTGTTAGGAGGAGGACTGGCCGAAGCGATGCCCGAGCTATTCACCAAATACACGAGCAAAGCGGCTGAAAAGAGCGTTGTCCCCAT
Source organism: uncultured Pirellulaceae bacterium (assembly GCA_938082855.1). Classification (GTDB taxonomy): domain Bacteria; phylum Planctomycetota; class Planctomycetia; order Pirellulales; family Pirellulaceae; genus UBA721. The sequence continues at coordinate 15,197 of CALKCC010000230.1, forward strand.
TCTCAAGGGAACGTTTGAAGTCAAAATCGCTGAATTGGGAGACGATGCTTCGGTCCTTGGCGCTGCAGTGTGGGGAGCTCAAAAGAGCGTTTCCTAAGACGCCAACGAGAATCAGGAAAAATCATGCCAGCTAAAGATAGTCCGACGATGCAACGAACGGTCGCCGTAATCGATATCGGTACGACATCTGTGCGTATGGCCATTGCCGAGATTAATTCCACTGGAACCATCCAGATACTCGAGCATCTATCTCAGGCTGTCAATCTTGGGAAAGACACATTCACTCGTGGACGTATTCATCGAGACACGATTGAAGAGTGCGTTCAGGTACTAAGAAGTTATCAACAGATCTTAGGGGAATATGGCGTCGATTCGACCGAGGACTTACGAGTTGTAGCCACCAGCGCCGTTCGGGAATCCACCAACCGTCTGGCTTTTCTGGATCGAATTTACATCGCGACAGGGATCGACGTTGATCCGATGGATGAAGCGGAAATCAGCCGAATTACCTATCTCGGAATTCAGTCAGAACTAGAACGCCTGGGAACCGCCACTGACACAATCGTTTGTGAGATTGGCGGTGGAAGTACGGAATTGCTTTTAGTCCGCGACAACCATGTCCAATTCTCTCACACCTACAATCTGGGCTCACTCAGACTACGTAAAGCTGTCGACACCTATAACGCGCCGATTGTTCAGAGCCGTCAGCTGATGGAATCACAAATCCAACGGACAATTGATCTCTTCCATGAACACCTACCAGTTGGTGAACAGCGACACTTGGTGGCGTTAGGCGGCGACATGCGTTTTGCAGCCAGCCAACTTATCGACAATTGGAATATCTCAGACGGCGGAGTCATCAGCACTGACGCTCTGGAGGAATTCACCAACGACATCCTTCAAATGTCACTCGATAACATCGTCCAAAACTATGAATTACGCGTGACCCATCAGGAAGCCGAGACACTCGGCCCGGCCTTGCTGACTTACCTCTGTATT
>CALKCC010000231.1 GCA_938082855.1 uncultured Pirellulaceae bacterium
CCGATCATTCTCGAGTTGGCTATCGTCAACTTGTCGATCACCCGGGTTTTCCGGACTTCTATCGCCATGTGACTCCGATTAACGCCATTGAAAAACTACCGATTGGTTCGAGGCCGTCGAAGCGACGTAGTGGCGATAAAGTTGAAAATCTGCGAGCGATTCCGTGGGTCTTCTCCTGGACGCAATGTCGGTGCTTAATTCCAGCATGGTTTGGTATCGGGACAGCCTGCAAACAGTTTAAAGACTCTGGTCGATTTGATGCGTTGCAGGATATGTACAACGAAGGGACCTTCTTTAAGGCGATAGTCGATAATGCCGCCTTGGCGTTGGCAAAGACCAATATGCCCGTCTTTAGTCGATACGCTGAATTAGGTGCTGAACTGGAAGGGGGCCCGGAGCTGATTGCCATGATCACCAGCGAGTACGAAAATACGCTCGCGGCGATTCTGGAATTGACTGGCTCCGAGCAGTTACTGGAAAAGATCAGCTGGTTGCAGCGATCCATTCAGGTTCGTAATGGCTATGTTGGCCCACTCAATCTATTGCAAATCGAGTTAATGAAACGTTCGGCGTCGGCATCAGAAAATGACAGCCCGGATTATCTTGCCGATCTTGATTATCAGACGCAGCTGACCATTAAAGGTGTCTCGACTGGTATGCGGGGCACCGGTTAAGCCTGTTCGGTAACTGGTCTAAGCAGAAGATTCGCACGGAATCTTAAAAACGTTCGATGTGTCAGCCACGCTCTCGCGTGTGATCATGAGGTGGTTTTTTGCCCGCCAGTATTGCCTCGATTGCCTGTTCGGCCAGAGGGTGATCTCCATGTTGGAATTGCCCCCAGTATCGAATGACATTGTTCGCATCAACTACCACGGTTGTAGTCGTCATCTTGGCACCGAATAAATCAGCGACTTTACCCTCAGCGTCGACTAACACTGGCATCTTTAGACGCTTTTCTTTCAGCACTTTAGCAATGGTGCGAGCTTCTTCTCCAGCACTGGAATCCAAGGCATAGACGGCAACTTTGCCTTCATACTTTTCAGCGAGCTCACTGAGTGGCTGATCGACTTGGCGACAACTTCCACAAAAGGAACACCAGAATGTCAAAACTGTCACACCACTCGAATTCGTTTTAGGATCAGCTTGAATCGATTGGAGGGAAGTCTTTTTTCCGCGAAGTGTACTGACTTCGAAGTTGGGCACCTTGTCTCCAAGATGATGAGGATGGACCTTCTTGTCAGTCGCATTCAAAGTCAGTCCCAACCAAAGCAGACAGCACGTCGTGAATGTCAAAGTGCAAGATTTGAGCACAGCAGGTACCTCGTAAAAAGTATCGATTGAATTGAGAGACTATTATTGTAAGCCATATTGAGGTCAGTAACGAACTACCTAAATTGTGGGGAGTATCAATATTTGTTTTTGGCTAGAATGTAGGTATCACAAATCTCTTAAGTTGGTATTAGAGAATGAACCCTATTATGAAGCTCGCTTTAATTTGCCTGGCCTTACTCCTTCCAGTTCAGGTAATGCAGCCTGTACAGGCAGAACAGGGAACCGCTGTCGTCTATGAACGAGATGTGCGCCCCATTCTCAAAGCACATTGCTTTCACTGTCACGGTGAAGAAGGAGTCAAAGAGGGCAACCTGGATTTGCGACTTGCCAGATTTATTTTGGCAGGAGGAGACTCCGGTCCAGCGGTTATCTCAGGAGCGGCTACAGATTCAGTTTTGATTGAGCGAGTTAGTTCCGGGGAGATGCCACCGGAAGATAAGAACTTGAGCCCGTTAGAAATCGAAACGCTGAAAGCCTGGATTGATCAGGGAGTTCAGACGGCTAGTCCCGAGCCGGAGACTATTTCCGAACAGTACTTTACTGAAGAGGAAAGTCGCTTCTGGGCATTCCAGCCGATTGTGAAACGAGCCATCCCCATCGTAAATACAGAACGCCCACTGAGTTCACCGGTGGATTACTTCGTGCTGGAAAAACTACGAGCGAATCTTATAGAGTTTACCGATCAAGCTCCACGGGAATTGCTAATACGTCGTCTCTACTTTGACTTACTTGGCTTACCTCCTTCGGTGGATGCCGTTGAGCGGTTTATTAAGGATGAGCGACCGGATGCTTATGAGCGGTTAGTCGACGAACTACTTGCATCTCCGTACTATGGTGAACGCTGGGGAAGGCATTGGTTGGATGTCGCCGGCTATGCAGACTCAGAAGGTTATACAGACGCGGACACAGAACGTCAGTGGGCCTATGCCTACCGTGACTATGTGATCCAATCCTTCAACGATAATATGCCGTATGACCAATTCGTTACCGAACAACTCGCAGGCGATGAATTGACAGCGCGACCTTATGATAATCTCACGCCTGATGCCAAACGCCGCCTGATCGCCACAGGATTTATGAGGATGGCTCCTGATGGTACGGGAAGCGGAGGTATTGATCAGATGGTGGCAAGAAATGAAGCGATTGCCGATAGCATCAATATCATGACAACCTCGCTACTAGGGCTGACGGTGGGATGTGCTCGTTGTCACAATCATCGTTATGACCCGATCAGTCAGGAGGACTATTATCGTTTACGTGCCGTGTTGGCTCCGGCCTTAGACTGGCAATCCTGGCGACCACCGTCACAACGTCAAATCAGTCTCTATTCGCAGCAGGATCGAGATAGTAAAGCTGCGATCGAACAGCGAGCTCAGGATGCAACCGATGCTCGTCAAAAAGTCGTTGACCAACACATTGAACGCACGTTAACCGAAGAACTTATTAAAGCTCCGGATGATCTGAAGGAGCCATTAAGAACGGCATACAGAACGCCGTCTGCAGAGAGAACGGATGACCAGGTGGCTCTATTGAAAGAGCATCCTTACATTCAAAACATTAGTGCGGGATCGTTGTACCTCTATAGCCGGCAGCGAAGCCGTCGAGCCACCGATATTGAAGCCATTGCTGATGAGTTGGAATCCGAGGCCATTGCCAGTACTCAGGAAAAATATCTAGAGGGCATAGACGAACCACTTCGCGGTGAACTCAAGGCGCTGCTAGACATTCCGGAAGACGAGCGTAGTGATGAACAGAAAACTAAATTAAGTGCGCATGGGGCACTGCTGGTTACGGCAGAAACACTAAAGGAATTTAAGCCGGAGATTGCTGAGAGAGTGGCCTCCTACCGGCAGGCTGCCAAAGTCTGTCGCGAGACGGATGCTCGAAAAGAACTTGATGAATTACAAAATGGCATCAGTGCGATTCGAGATGAAATTCCCAAGGAGTACTTTATTCGGGCGTTGACCGAACCGGAAAACCATCAACCGGTCACCTATCTCTTTAAACGAGGTAATCACTCGAGTCCGTCGGAGGAACCGATTGCCCCCGGGGAGATGGAGATTCTGCGTTCGAAAGTCTCGGTCGAGATTCCTGCGAATAACCCCGATTTATCTACCAGCGGCCGTCGACTTGCCTATGCTCGCCATCTCACCAACGACCGTCATCCGTTGGTAGCACGAGTCATGGTGAACCGAATTTGGTACCACCACTTTGGTCGGGCCTTTGTTAACTCACTGGGAGATTTTGGACAACTGGGTGAACGCCCGACCCATCCGAAGCTATTGGATTGGTTGTCCCGAGAATTTATTGAGAGTGGTTGGGATATCAAACATATCCATCGACTCATTCTTACTTCCTACACCTATCGGCAACGGTCAGATCGTACTGCCTATCTCGATCAAGTTGACCCTGATAACCGATTCTATGCACGTCAGTCCGTGAGACGTTTGGAATCTGAAATTGTGCGGGATGCAGTGATTGCCGTTAGTGGCCAAAGTAACAATGCGATGTTTGGTGAAGCTGTCCCTGTGATGGAAGATGGAGTCGGTCAGATTGTCCTTGGAAAAGAGAATCTCGACGGCGAACGTAAGCCAATTAAGGGAGACGGGCTGGGAGCTTTGGAAAACCGGCGTAGTGTCTATATTCAGGTACGTCGTAGCCGACCCTTGGCAGTGCTTGAAACTTTTGATGTGCCCTCGGTGGCTCCGAATTGCACTCAACGTGCAAACTCTAATGTTGCTCCGCAGGCTCTACTGCTGATGAACAGCGATTTCATTGTCAAATACTCTCAGTTGTTTGCCAAACATATTCAGCAGGCAGGCGGTGAGTCATTGGAATCGCAGATAGCTTATGCCTGGAAGCGTGCATACGGACAGGAAATAGCATCGGACGTGCTGAAGGAGTTTCTGGATTTCCAGGTCATGCAAAAGCAGGAGTTGCTTCAGGCAGACTCGAAACTGACACCAGAAGCGGCTGAGGAAACAGTTTTGGCGATGGTCTGTCAGGCATTACTTGCATCCAATCAATTTATTTATGTGGACTAGAGTTGAAGAAAGAATTATCAAAATGAATTCCTCCAGTCGTCAAAAACTACATCTAGAACACGGCCAGGTACCTGCCCAAGTACCTACCCAGGTACCTGCCCAAGCATCAAGTCGTCGTCACTTCTTATCTCGAGTGGCGATGGGAAGTATTCCGCTATCTCTGGCTGCCTTGGCTCAGAAAGTTGCTCACGCAGAACCGGTTAAACCGAATTTGGGACTGCAGAGTTTCGACTTGTTGCCAAAGCCGACTCATCATGAGCCTCAGGCCAAAGCGATGATTTCGATGTTTATGCAGGGTGGTCCAAGTCAAATGGACTTGATGGATCCCAAGCCGATTCTTAACAAGATGCATTTGCAGAAGTTTCCCGGCGAGATCAAATACGACAACGCTGCTGAAGCAAGTTCACGGATCATGGGAAGTCCTTATAAGTTTGCCAAGCATGGTGAATGTGGAACGGAGATTTCCGAATTGCTTCCGGGACTAGCTGGCATTGTCGATGACGTATTGGTGATTAGATCCATGCATACGGGCGTCAATAATCACGGTCAGTCTATTCACGCAATGAACAATGGTCGAACACAGAAAGGCCGGCCTGCTTTAGGTAGTTGGTTAACGTATGCACTGGGTGCTGAAACAGATGAATTACCAGCGTACGTATCACTGACCGATCCACAGGGTTTACCCGTGGAAGGCGTTTTGAATTGGTCTAACGGCTGGCTACCATCGTTGTATCAAGGCACCGTCATTCGTCCGGTCGAACCAAGAATCCTGAATTTGAATGCTCCGCAACAATTCACGGGCAAGTCTCAGGAGAAGTTCCTGTCGCTAGTACGTCGGCTAAATGAAAAACATCGTGAGCAGCGTGAGCGCGAGCTGGAGTTGACTGCTCGGATCGCGAATTATGAATTGGCTTACAAAATGCAGTCCGCTGCATCCGAGGCGCTTGATCTGAGTCAGGAAACACAGGCCACTCATGATATGTACGGTATCGGAGTCAAAGAGACGGATGAATTCGGGAAGCGATGTTTGATCGCCCGTCGACTTGTGGAACGTGGTGTCCGCTTTGTTCAACTGTTCACTAAGAATCAATATTGGGATCATCACGGCACACTACAAACTCGTCTTCCTGCTTCCTGTAAGAAGGTGGACATCCCCGCCGCAGCATTGGTGAAGGATCTTAAACAACGCGGAATGTTGGATTCGACTGTCGTGCATTGGGGCGGAGAAATGGGACGTCTTCCAGTGATTCAGAACGATACTGGTGTCGCGAATTTTGGACGGGATCACAATACCTACGGCTTTAGTATGTGGGTAGCGGGAGGCGGATTCAAAGCGGGCGGCACGTACGGTTCGACCGATGAGTTTGGGCATCGTGCGACAGAGAACGTAGTCAATCATTTTGATTACCACAGAACGTTGTTGCACTTATTTGGATTGGATGCCGAAGCATTGACGTTTAAGCAAAACGGTCGAGAGCAGACCTTGCTGGATGGGCAGCCAGGACGAATTGTTGAGGGACTCTTAGCCTAACGGATCAATCCGGTTCGATTGGAGGCTGCTGTTGTGCGACACTGTAGTCTCGGTCTTCCACCTTCGGGTGCCCCAGTGGTCCGTATGTTCCAAATTCATCGCATTGATCATCGCCCAGGATGAATTCAACATCGATTCGGTCGTCTACTACCGTGCAGCGATGATAACCAAAGCGAGTGTCGATTTCTTTCCAGCGATCGGTGAGCTGTGCCGTATTACCAGCCGCTTGAGTGCGATAGATCCGAATTCCATCCAGATGCTGTACCGGTCGCGCAGTGTGGACATGCCCACAAAATAGAATGTCGACTTCAGCTTGTTTGAGGATCTTCCAGATGCGCTGTCGATGAGGAGGGGAGATTGAAAAGTACCAGTTGTCGTATTCTTCTTCGTTAGTGAGATCCCAGTCAGGCTCATCGGGATCCTCCATAAATAACCAGTAGTGCATGACGGCGACGTGATGTCTGGTGCGTTCGAGTGTTGGGAGCATCTCCATAAAATCCCAGAACTGTTGTTCCTGAGGTAACCCTGAACCGGCAACGGCTGCATAGAATCCCGTAAAGCGAACATCCCGATGGACAAACGTCCATTGAATGTCGCCAAAAAAACGACTGAACAAGTCGAGTCGCTCACCGGTCATATTTAACTCAGGATCGTGCCAGCCAAGTCCCAGGGGGTCCCATCGTTTTTTTCGGCCGTTGACCTGAGTATGTTTGTTTCCGACATCCATATTGCCGGGAATCACGTGGGTTGGAAATGGTATCGAACTCAAATCCTCTGCGGCCTGCTCGATTTCAAACGAATGTGTTTGACCGTCTCGGGTCAAATCGCCGCCATGTAATAGTAAGTCAGCAGATTCCTGTTCAATCTGCTGCTTGATCGCAGCCCATCGTTGATTGATGGCAGGACGAAAACGGTAGGAGCGAGGAGTCCCCATGTGACTATCGTTTACATGAAGAAACGTCCAGGTGTGAGGGGTGTCGGTCATCTAAATGGGGCTTCTGATTTGCTTCTGTAGATATGAAGTCGAATCTCGACAATAATTAAACTCCGGTTGAGTTAACACCATTCTAAGTTTCCAACGAGACGGTAGTGACTCAAACTTGCATACAAAACCTGAGATTCTCCACTTTCCAAAGTAGGTCCCCGCAGATATGCCATCTCGTATTCTCTCCACGCTGCTACTACTTTTTGTCACCCTTGAATTATCAGCCCAGCAACAACCGAATGTACTCGTAATCGTCGCGGACGATCTCGGCTACAGTGACCTCGGCTGTTACGGTGGCGAAATCAACACTCCGCACCTAGATGCTCTCGCTACCGACGGCGTGCGAATGACGCAAATGTATAACATGGGGCGGTGCTGTCCATCACGTGCGAGTATTCTTACCGGCCAGTATCCTCACCGAGTCGGACTTGGGCATATGATCAAGGATATCGGGCATCCGGGATATCGGGGATCGTTAGCCGAGGATGCGGTGACTTCCGGACAGCTACTGCAAGCCGCTGGGTATCGAACATTTCTCGCAGGCAAATGGCACCTAGGAACGCCAAATCCAACAGAACATGGATTTGAACAATCCTATGGCACGGTGAAGAGTGGTCGACATTATTTCGACCCAACCCAATTGGATCGCTTTCCGGCGGATGAACAACCCATCGAGTACAAACCTGGAACATTCCACGCCACAGATGCGACCGTTGACCATGCGTTAGAGTTCCTGGAGATGGGACGGGAAACAAAGGAGAAGCCATGGTTTCTATATCTGGCGTTTAACGCACCTCATTTCCCGCTGCATGCCTGGCCGGAAGATATTGCCAAGTATGCAACAAGATACGATGTTGGCTGGGATACTATTCGTGAAGAACGATTGAATCGCATGAAGGCCCTCGGTGTGGTCTCCAAAGACTCGGCGTTGTCCAAACGGTCTCAGTATTGGGATTGGGGAGAAACTCAAGCTCGTCGAAATCCGGCCTGGGACTCGCTTCCGACCGATCGCCGCGGAGATTTGGCTCGTCGGATGGCGATCTATGCAGCGATGGTGGACCAGATGGATCGTAACATCGGTCGTGTTATCACCGACCTCAAAAGCCATGATGAATTTGAGAACACATTGATCATTTTCATTTCTGATAATGGCGCATGCTACGAATGGGATCCCTTTGGATTTGATATCTGGTCCGGTCGTAACAACAAACTGCATTGGGGAGAGCAGCTGGAAACCATGGGTAATGCAGATAGTTATCACAGCATCGGTTCAGGTTGGTCGAATGCTTCCAATACTCCGTTTCGACTTTACAAACATTACAGTCACGAGGGCGGAATCTCGATGCCGGCGATCATCCATTGGCCACGGGGGAATTTGGCTCGAGGGACAATCAATAATACGCCGGCTCATATTATTGATCTCGTTCCGACCTTACTGGAAGCCGCAGGAAGTGAATATCCTCAGCAATGGGAAGGAGAGCCCACATTACCACTTCCGGGAGTTAGCCTATTATCAACCTGGCGTGCAAATGATACAGGTGACACTCGGACATTGTTCTTCGAACATCAGGGAAGCCGAGCGGTCCGAGAAGGAAATTGGAAGCTGGTTGCCACTCGTGGTGAGCCATGGGAACTATATGATATTTCGAAGGATCGAATCGAGTCCCGCAATCTGGTGAAACGTCATCCCAAATTAGCAAAGTCCTTGGAGGCAAAGTGGGATCGTTGGGCCGAGGAGAATCAGGTGACTCCGTTTCCTAAAGATCTTGGCGCCGAGTATTTACCAGTCCTAAACCCCGGGAAGTAAACCAGTGGTTGATGTCACCAAGGCAAATCTCGATGATCTGGATGCATTGGCTGAGTTATTAAGCCAATACCGCCAATTCTACGGGCAGGCCGCTGAGTTCACAGCCTGTCGGGAATTTCTACAAGCTCGCATCACCTCGGGGGAGTGTACGCTGTTTCTTGCTCGCGACGATAAACAGGCTATCGGCTTTGTCCAGTTGTATCCTACTTACTCGTCGGTAGCATTAAACCGAGTCTGGATTCTTAACGACCTGTTTGTAGCGGAAGCTTTTCGTCGGCAGGGTGTGGCAAGTCAGTTGTTGCAGGCGGCAGAGGATTTTACAGAATCGACCGCTGCGACTCGCCTGTTACTGTGCACAGGTGTAAACAATCTGCCAGCCAAGACGCTCTATGAATCACGTGGCTGGCAGCTTCATGCCGACTATCACTATTACGTATATCTACCCGATCAAGATTCGGAAGCATTGCCCGAGTGATCAGTTTTCTACGCGACCACTTGAAGTGTCTTTGCGGAAGTTCAATTTAGTGATTGTGTTTTTCACAGGCAATAAATGCTTGCCTTTGAGGCGTTCCTGATTCTTGGCGATATCGAACCAAACTTCTTCCATGGCTTTTACTCGGGCAGGGTATTGCTTGGCCAGATCATTCATTTCGGTGCGATCCGAATCCAGGTTGTAGAGTTCCCAGCGTCCCAGTTTGGCCGAGACAATTTTCCACGGCCCCTGACGCAGTGCGCGGTCTGTTCCGAAATGGAAATACAGCGTTTCGTGAGCCTCGCGTTGTTGCCCTTCGAAGATAGGGACGAGTGATTTACCTACGAGTGGGTCTATCTTGCGTTCCCCAATTTGTTGTGGATATAGAGCGCCGGCTACATCGAGAAAGGTTGCCATGAAATCCACCAAATGAGCTGGCTGAGTGGTAATCGTCCCCGGCTTGGCTTTCAAGCCATTAGGCCAGTGGGCAATCATAGGAGAACAGATTCCGCCTTCATGCTGATTTTGTTTATAGAGACGGAATGGTGTGTTGCCTGCATTGGCCCAACTGGCATCATAAAGCCAATAGGATTCAGGATCCCAAGGGTCCTTAAATCGACCCTGTGTTCGCTCAAACGGACAAGCTCCGTTATCGCTACAAAACAGGATCAATGTATTGTCTAACTCGTTCTTTTCTTCCAGATGCTTAACGACTCGTCCAATATTTTGGTCCAGTAAATCGACCATGGCAGCGAAGACAGCCATCCGCTTAGCCTCCCAAGTTCGGTCTTCTTCAGAAAGCGATTTCCAGGCAGGTACATGGTCTGAGCGTTTGCTCAATTGAGTATCTTCAGGGAATAAACCTAATTCCAATTGTTTAGCAAATCGAGTCTTTCTCAGAGCGTCCCAACCACCGTCGTAGTTTCCCAAATGGCGTTTGACATCGGCTTCCGGGGCTTGCAATGGGTAATGCGGAGCATTGAACGGGATGTACATCAGAAACGGCTTATTGGCGGCAATGCCCTCGTCGATGAATTCGATGGCGAAATCGGCAATCGCATGCGTGGTATAGAATGGACGGCCATTAAGCGTTTTGGGGACATCGTAATGTTCACCGTTATAGCGAAACGTATCATCACCAATGAAAAAGTTAGTGGCGCCTGACAAGTGTCCCCAGTAACGATCGAATCCGAAATCTGTCGGTTGCTTGCTTAAGTGCCATTTACCTGACATCGCTGTGAAATACCCGGCTTCCTTAAGTACTTCAGCGATGGTGGAGCCACGGCTAAGGGATTCACTGCCAGCCTGATCACAATATAGTCCGGTCAGCAAAGAGACGCGTGAACTATGACATTTCGAAGTGTTATAGAACTGAGTGAATCGCATTCCGTTTCCGGCTAGCGAATCCAGATTGGGTGTCGGGATTTCTGAACCATAGCAGCCGATGTCAGAGAAGCCTAAATCATCGGCCATAATGAGCACGATGTTGGGTCGGTCGTCAGCCTGAGCAGTCAGAGCTGATATCAGAATAAGCAGGGAGGCAAGGGTTGCTCGTAGCATTGGTCGTCTCTTCGTTGAAATAGAAAAGGAATGGCATTCCGGCACTCATTATAAACAGATTGTTCGAGTTGGCTACAACAAGCAACGGTAGGTGATTTGAGTGGATTGTAGTATTCATCTCGCTGATCCACAGGATCCCAGAAATCCCAGAAGGCGGGATGATATAATCGACAGCAGTATCCCTTCAGCTCACGGATTTGAAATGAATCGCTTTCGTTTTTTTACAGTCGCTGCGTTTTTTGCAATTTGGGTGTGGTGCTTACCGCTGATCACTGCAGCGCAGGAGTTACCATCGCCAGGAATCGGTCTGCTGTTCCAGTCGTCTGAAGTCGACCAGATACGCGAAAAAGTAAAAGCTGAACCGTGGTCTTCGATGTTGAGTGGCATTCGCAAGCGTGCAGACGAATTGGTCAACCAGTGGCCGAACGACAAGCCGTTGATGGATCAGCGACTGGAGTCCATTCTGGATCTCACCATTGAATTTGATGCGGTGACCAAAGATGCTGCCACCAGAGAAATGGCAAAGCGGCTTGCCGAACAAATGCAAACTCGTATGACATCGGCTGCTTTTGTCTATTTGCTAACCGGTGAAAGAAAATATGCGGAGGTTGCCTGGGATGTGTTTACCACCGCAGCACGTGCCAATCGTTGGGGCTGGTTTACCTGGAGTGGTGCATCCATGCCGCAAATACATGCTGGAATGTATGCTCGCAATTCCGCATTCACAGTGGACTTCATTTGGGACGCTCTCTCAGAACAGCAACGTCGTCAGGCACGCGATATTATTGCCGAGAAAGTTGTGGAACCATACTTTCGACTTGTGTTACATACTCCGGCAATGGGGCTTCATCACTTACGTAGTAAGAACCAGGGGAATAATGTTTTTGCCGGAGCCCTGATCGGGTGCTTGGTTTTAGGAGATGAGTACCCGGACGCCAAACGTTGGCTGACAAGTTATCTACAAACCTATCATTGGCTGCTGACTCACGATATTGGATGGGCAGGGCAGGGCTTGGAGGCTGGTATGCCAGGTTACTGGAGTGTCTCCATGCAAAATCTGTACACCGCGGCGGTCTGTTTAAATAACGTTCGAGGCATCGACTTGCGACGGCATCCGGGAATTGAGCAGGCAACGTATTATCCCATCATGCATGAAGCAACCGTTCCTCCGGTTGGGATGTTTGAGAGTCCGATTGATCCTGGATATCAGGGGATTGCCGGCGTCATTTCAGGCAAACCTATCGAGCTTCCCGGAACAGCTTCGGGAAGTCCGTGGTGGTACGACTTCGCCTATCGAAATCCAAAATCTGCAGCGGCCTATTTCATTAATCAGTCGATGGTTAAGGTCAACGAGAAGAAACAGTTTGAGTTTTCTTCTCATGACGCTCATCAAACCGGTCATGCCGAAATCATCACTTTATTGTGGACGCGTCCGGAAGTGTATCAGCCAGAGGTTCGCAAGCCGCTTGAACTCTTTAAGACGACTGACCGAATGAGCATGATTCGTAGTGGTTATGGCATGGGACATACCTACATGTATGTCAACGGTGACATCTTTCTTTCGTCTCTCGGAGAGATACTGGGCACATCATCGGGAATGTCATGGCACTATAAATGGCATGGCTATCAGGCCGCAGAATCTGGAGTGCTGACCGAACGGGAATCTCTGGCTCCTTCCATGAAAGTCACTAGTAGTTGGGATGGTGAAAAACTCGCGATCATCCATACGTCAGCCGCCAAAAGTAATATTCAATATTACAAACCTTCCGGGCACGATGAACTTCCTGAACACTACACCCGAAAAGATCGCGACATCATGTATGTGAAGGATGAGCCGGGAAGAGATTATTTCATTTTTGTTGACCATGTGGCCCATGAAGATGCGAGGTTTCATGGCTGGCAGTGGCAAACGTGGAATTCAGTGCACGGAGATGAGCACGGGAATACGGCCACCTATGAAACGATCACCGATAAAATGGTCAGGCTTAAACGACCCAATGCAGATTTAGCGTTTCAGTTTCTCGTGCCTGATGAAGTAGAGATTGAATTGGAAAGTGCTGCCGGGCAGCCCAAAGTTGCGTATACCTACGATCACAATCTACTGACTATGCGGGCTATGGCAGGACAGTATGAAACGACGACTGAAACACCATTGGTCATCTCGCCCAAACATTGGTCAGGGACAGGGAAGCTCGTCTATCCCTCAGAATCAGAAGCAGGCTTGCCGGATGTTGCCTATTACTTG
>CALKCC010000232.1 GCA_938082855.1 uncultured Pirellulaceae bacterium
ACTTATCGTCGGATTTATCCGCCTCGGCAAACCTAAGTCCGATCCTCTGTTGGGGTCTCGGTGGCTCTCTAACCAGTAATCAATTGCCGCAACTTAAAGAACAAGTAAGTCAACTACATCAGTTAAGTTCCTCAAAGCAGCGCCCGTTAGTCGGAACCATTGAAAGTGGCTTTGATGACGTAAGTCGTTATACCGACATTTGCCAGCTCTACTGGCAGCCACTTTTTAAAAGCCTCAGCCTACAACATTCCACTCAACAGCTGGTTCAGGCGATCGGTGAAGTTCGGCGAGGAAGGAATATCTGGGTAACCGTTGCCAGTCAAATCTTACCCAACGTATTGCACCAGCAGCATGCCCTGATAAATTCTCAGCCACAACAACTCTCCAATAAACGGCTTTCCACCATCGTTGGATATGATCAATTGTCATTGAGTATTCATAGCGCTTTGGCAACGGGAGCGCGGGGGATTCAAATTCAATCGTTATCACGGTTGGATCAGACAGACCCTGACACACTTCAGCGAGTACGGATACTGCAACGTATCAACAATGAACTTACCACAATTTCTCCATGGGTCTCCGGAGGAGTTAGTGAAGGTGAAGTGCAAGTCAGTCGGGATGACATCACGGTCTATATGACGAAAACGGATCGAGCTCGGTTGCTATGGGTATTCAAAAACGAACCTGATCAACAAATCGTAAGCAAACCAACGGACCAACAGATTATTGAATTCTCCATTTCTGGAATTCCAGTCACCTACCGACCATATCACGTAAATTACAGCGGCATTGAACGACTACGTGGTTCTCGCGAATCCTCCAATACTATCGCTTTGAAACGTGAGGCAAGCGTTTCTCGGATTGTGCTAACGGCAGACCCACTTGTAAGAGATTACATTCAGAGGAAGATCTACACCCATCGCGAGAGTACGCTGAGATTAACCTACGATCTATTGCAGCATGAACTCATACGTCTCCAACCACTCATAAACATTACGCCTCCTCAAGCTGCCACGCTTGAAGGACTTAGCATTGCTTATGGGCAGGCAGAGAATTCCTTACTCAAAGCGAGGAAATATCTATCAACCAATGAGTGGGATGTTGCCTATCAACTTCTCACTCAATCGGAAGACCGTCTTCGCCAGTTAAAGCAGTCCGCTTGGAATTTCACTCAGGGATCTCGTGTCACCAATGCAGGAAATGCACTCACTCTGGGAATCACCAGCCTGCCTGAGTTCTTTGTCGTTGAAAAACAACTCCAGGCCTCGAAGTGGTCAGCCAATTTGCTGCCTTCGGGCAACATGGAGACACTGCAACAAATTCAGGCATCCGGATGGCAGCACCATCGACACAGTCAGCACGTTGTTCAGTCACTCGTGGAATTGACTCCCCATTTCCCGCGGGAAGGTTCTAGTAGTCTCCGTTTACAGGCATGGACTAGCGACACCAGTGAATCTAAGCGTTTCGTGTCGAGTCCTACAACACCTTCGTTCCTGGAGGCTCCCGTTTGGATAACCTCTCCCGCGGTACCCGTACAACGGGGTGACGTATTACATATACGAGGTTGGGTCAACATTTCAGAACCATTACAACATCATGGAGACGGCCTCGTCATTTACGACTCCATTGGTGGTATCACCATGGCTGATCGTTTTCATCACACGGCGGGATGGAAGCCTTTCTCGTTAGTCCGGGTTGCACCTGAAGATGGTACCGTCCAGTTGACCTTCGCATTAATGGGGCTTGGGGAAGTCTCGCTCGACAATGTCAGTATCCAGAAACAAATTCCCCATCTGTCGTCCCAGACGCCGATACAATTGAATTCATCGGACAGCATGTTCCCTACTACAGTCCCCACAACTAGATAGGTTTGCAGTCGTTCTATTCCGAATAGTTACCTAAACGGTTTAAGAAGATGAGAAGGAGATACCAACTTGCAGTGGCTATCTGAATTTGGCATCTGGATTGTTGGCGGAACTCTACTGTTTTGTGTCGTCATTGCTTTCTACTACCTTGGGAAAAATCGCCAAGCCCCAACGACGGATGATCGCGTCAATCTCACCATTGCGATTGAACAGCTACCGCAAAAGCCCGTGGTCACCGAACCGTTTCGATTGGAGATCTATGGCAGTCCTGTAAGGATAAGGGCCTTGGTTCTGGCACCGATTGGACGAGGGCAGACGCTACCGGATAAAGAACACTTCGGAAACATTCTTAATCACTTCGTCCCGAACTTCACGAATATCTTAGAAGCCCATCAACCAATTTTCCGACAATGGCCGGAACAACTGAGTTCAAGTGGCTTCATTCAGTCTTTCTTCAACAACCTGGCAATCCCCAATAAAGGGCAGGGTACAATTTGGTGTAGCATCGCCGGTAAAATAGAGGTCGTCGGAGCAAGTTATCTGATCGGAATGGTATGCAGTACAGATATCCCAAATAGTCTCAGCCAAATCACGGTCCAGCACCCAGGACAATGGCTAGACATTTTACGAGTTCATCAGTCATAGGACACTCGATAAAAATGACTCAACTTGCTGAACATGCCAGAGCGATCTGGCAAGCCGGAGTCGATGCGGTTGATAGTGAAAAACTGGTATCCTCTGTAATCCAGGCCACACCTCAGGCTATTCACATTGGCTCGCAGGTATACGAATTAACTGACGCTAGTCGAATCCTTGTAGTCGGAGCAGGCAAAGCCGGGAGTGGCATGGCCAGTGGTGTTGTTCGAGCTTTACAAAACTGCAACACGCCGATTTCAGGCTGGGTCAATGTCCCAGAAGATTGTGTCCGCTCTGTACCGCCAATTACGCTGCACGGTGCTCGCCCTGCCGGCATCAATGAACCAACCATGGCCGGTGTTACAGGTACCAACGAAATCATCCGTATCCTGCAATCAGCACAACCAGACGATCTCTGCATTTGCTTAATCTCCGGAGGAGGATCTGCATTACTCCCGTCGCCAATTGAAGGAATTTCATTACAAGACAAACAAACGATTACCAGGCAACTAAGTGCAGCTGGTGCCAACATTGCCGAGTTAAATGCTGTCCGGAAGAAATTGAGCCGAGTGAAGGGGGGTGGGTTAGCACAATTCTGCACACAATCCCGTCTTTCCACTCTTATCATTTCTGATGTACTAGGTGACCCCTTGGACATCATTGCATCGGGACCCACGGTAGCAGACCCGACAGGGGTTGAAGATGGCATCAACACCATTGAGAGGCTGCTTGATCCTAAAGATCCTGTCGTCACAACGTGTTTAAACGCTCTGCGACAGTATACTCCCGCAACTCAGACATTTGAGCATTGTCATACCCAGATCATTGGCAATCTGGAAACGGCCGTACACGCTGCATCTGACAAAGCACAACAATTAGGATATCTAGTCGAAAGTATCGCTCATCAGGAACTTGAAGGACTTGCCGAGGAAGTCGGGCAATCTCATGCAAGCAAATTCCGCGATATGACTCGGCGTAATGGTAAGCACGTGTATATATCCGGAGGTGAACCAGTGGTTCAACTGGCAGCATCAAATGTGCGAGGGCGTGGCGGACGTAATCAACAGTTAGTGCTGGCAGCTCTGATCGACCAAATCACGCATCACTCGGATCTGTCCCGCTGTATGGAGGCAGGAGTGATTCTCTCGGGAGGAACAGATGGTGAAGACGGACCAACAGATGCTGCAGGAGCATTGATTGATCAACAACTGATCGAGCAGCTACTCTTACAGAAACTAGACACTGTTGATTTCCTTCGCCGAAACGATGCTTACTCGTTCTTTAAACCACTAGGCGGCTTGCTTTCTACGGGACCCACTCATACCAACGTCTGTGACCTACGAGTGGTCTTAGTCGATACGGCTGCTAGACAACAAAAAAAGGCGAGTTCAGATTTCTCCGAACTCGCCTAATGTACGTTGTACCCGATGGGCTAGAGTGCGACGGTTAGTCCCACCACCACTGATTGGCTTGAAGTCCTGTGACCGAAGTCCGCTCGTGAATCTTACGAACAACGTTGTCTTCGTCCTTGAGTAGGTTTTGTGAGGACAAAGCGGTTAAAGGCTGAATCTCTACTCCACCACCAATCGGGGTCATCAAAGAATTGCCTTTCCAGACTGCATTGACTGCGGTATCAACTGTCTTTGGTTCCGGATAAACCTCTACTGATAGAATCTTTTCGTTGCCTAGCAATCCAAGATCCCAACTTGCTTGTGTGTAGTAGTCTTTGTCCTGGATATACGCAGCCACAATGAGCATATCGATCAAGTTTCGCATTTGAGCATACACAGGAACCTGACTGGCAAGCTGAGGATACTTTGCAGTAAACGATTGCTGGAACGTTTTGCTGGCTCGGTCCACAACGCCGTTTCCGACACGCGTACCATCTGCCTGAACCAATTCGTCGGCACCAACCAACTTGACTCCATCGCCTACCAATTGCATTGCTAAGTTATCTTCGCTAACACGTACACATTCGTAATTAGGTGTGAAATACCAACGCGCCATCGCATTTCGGTTCACCGACGATGGTACAGCCGCACCGATGTAGGTTCGAATATCAACCGGTGGTTTTTCCAATCCGATTCCGATCAACTTCATACGGTAATCAGCTTCCACTAATACCTGAGCAAAGTGAGTTTTGGGTGAAATACCTGAGACAGACACAATTTGCTTGCCGAGGCTTTGTTGCAACCCTGCGACAAACTGCTTGGTGTTTCTTGGATTTAAGGCAGGAGCCGCCTTAATCATGAATTGTTGCATACGCTGCAACCCTTCCTGTGTCGGGTCGATTGAGACTCCCACAGTGTTGGCCTTCTTTCCGGCAGGGCCAAAGCTACGTAAAGCCACGATTAGGTCCTGAAGTTCAAGCACTGCACGCCCAGAGGTAACTCCAACAGGTCGCCCGGACGGATCCACAGCATAACCTTCTGCAGGACCCGCAACGACAATATCGCCAGACTCAGGATAGAAGAATACATAATCGATACTGGTTAAGCCTGCGAGGTATCGCATGTCATCGCTCACCCCTTCGCCTGCTTCCAATCGCTTAGCGATTTCAGCTTCCAGGCGTGTCAACGAGACTTTTCTTAATTCGCTTTGTCGCGCTACGTTAGGATCAAGGACCTGACGGGCTTCCTGAATTCGCTTTTGAGTGAGCCGAATATCAAAGTGCTGTACCTTGAGAACTCCCTGGGGGTTAATAACCACACCAGCACCACCCTGGCCGCCACCTTGGCCACCGCCGCCGAAACCGCCGCCACCCTGGCCGCCGCCGCCGAATCCACCACCACCGCCGCCAAAACCGCCGCCACCAAATTGGGCGTGGGCTGCTGGTGACATAGCTAGTAATCCTGCTACGACAATCAACGATAATAATTTGTGAATGCGTTTCGACGTTGACATAATCAAATTCCTCGTCTCAGTACCTCTCTGCGGTACTACATAATTGATGTTTCTCTTGTTCCGTAATCCAAAAGCGGCTTACGTTGAATGCTGTGCTCTTGAATTGGCCATCGTTTGATAGTCTGGACAATTTGAGCGCACAAACCGTCTTTTATCTCATCGAAACGAGGCCTATTCCGATATTAGTTCGGTAATCTAGAGAAGGCAAGAAAACGAGGATATTTGCCTGAGAAGAGTGCTCTAATTGTCTTAACACGTAATCTTGACGGATTAACCGTTACAATCGTTACCCTTTGACATAGCAAAATAGCTTAGCCGCTGAAAAGTAATATCATCCGTTGTGAGCTCCCCGGAGAATCATCTCTAGTTTGCAAGAAGCGTCAGAGGGTTTTTACGTTGCTTTAACGGGATGGTGACCGGGACACTCTGGCGATGGGATTCATACACACCGGCAATCATTTCGACAGTCGTTCGAGCTTCGAACATATTGCATTCCGGCAATCTGTCTTCCTGAATAGCGGCCAGAAGATCGATGCATGCCGCAACATTTCCAGCATGCAACGTATTATCCTGTACCGGCTCGGGCTTACCTAATCCAGCCGAGGTAACTCGTTGCCAGGCAGCTCCGGAACGACCTGGGCACCAATTTGGATCCTCCAGCAGGTAAGCCAGAGGGCGGTATCCCGTCTTAACATCGATCACGCCTTTACTACCGTAGATTTGTAAGGCAAACCGAGCACCTTGACCTGCATCCTTTGTCGATGCGAAGTATCCGGTGACTCCATCCTGCATCCCGTAGGTCGCATGAAGCGAATTAGCTGCCAATGGACCAATCCCCTCATTCCCTTCATAGACATCTCCCTTTCCGATTGGGCTTCCATCCTGAAATGCCTGAGCAAAACACCATTCAGGCTCACCACCAAAGAACTGCATCATATTGAAGACATGGCTCCCCAGTACCCAAAGGTCCTCACCGCCACCTCGACGATCCTCTTTCCCACGTCCGCGAAGTTCAAGCACCTGACCGATTTTTCCATCTTCGATAAGTTCTTTAATGACTCGCAAAGTCGGACTGTACCTGGTCTGATGAGCGATCGCTAACTTGATTTGATTTTGCTCGCAGGCAGCTACCATCGCATCTGCTTCAGCCAAAGTTCGACAAAACGGCTTTTCCATATAAATATGCAAGCCACCCTCAGCCGCTTCGAGCACCATGTCATGATGTTGATCCAGCCATCTCGGGCAAATCGCAACGATATCTAATTGCTCGTCGGCCAGCATTTTGCGGTAGTCGCTATAGGCCTGATTCGCTTCCAGACGCTTTTGCGCAGCAGCTCTTCCAGCTTCGTCCGGATCACTAACTGCCACGACTTCACAATTGGGTACATGGGCCCAAACGGTATCGATGCCATGCCCATAATTTCCGCGACCTGTATGTCCAATAACGCCAATTCGATAGTTTGCCATAACGCTGTACTCAGTATCCAATTCGAAAAGAAACTCCATCTAGGAGTGTGTGACCTATAGGTTATGATACTAATAATCACCAACACTCTGGGACTTTTTCCTTCGCCATGACCGAGCTTGCTCCGCCAAATTCCGATGCTTCTCAAGAAATAGCTCACCAGAGTCGTGTAGCCATTGTTGGCGCTGGAATCTCAGGACTCTCCACGGCGTACTACCTTCAGAAACAACGTCCCGATTTACAATTGGCAATATTGGAAGCCTCCGCTCAACCGGGCGGAATTCTGCAGACCGTGCATCGCAATGGATTCCTCATTGAACGTGGCCCAGACATGTTCATTACTCGAGACCCCGAAGCGATGGCACTCTGTAAAGAAATCGGATTCGATGACCAGCTGATTTCTACCAATACCGCATTCCGAGGAGCTTACTTGGTGCATCGCGGTAAGCTTCAAAAAATGCCCCACGGTTGGACGATGATGACGCCCACCAGTTTATGGTCTATCGCCAAGACACCTTTACTGAGTCTACGAGGGAAGCTACGGGTACTCGGTGAGTTATTCGCTCCCAAACGCAAAGGGGATGAAGATGAAAGTCTGGCATCTTTTACCAAGCGACGCTTGGGACAGGAAGCGTTTGACAACATTATTCAACCACTCATTGGCGGAATATACACGGCCGATCCTGAAAAGCTGAGTATGAATGCCACCCTAAAGTCCTTTGCCGACATGGAACGACAGGGCGGTGGTCTGATCCGAGGGGGCTTGAAGCAACTCCGGCAAAAGAAGGGCGACGCTACAAGCAGTGGAGCTCGCTATGGTATGTTCGTCACGCCCAAAGACGGAATGCAGTCCATGGCCGAAGCCATAGCCAAGCAGCTACCTATACGAAGTTTAGAGTACAACGTATCAGTAACTGCTGTTACGCCACACGAAAACGGACTCGCTGTAACCGTCGACAGCGAGTCCACTCCACGTCATTACGACAAAGTCGTCCTCGCCACTTCCAGTCAAATTACTTCCAGATTACTAGAAGACGGCTTTCCTACATTGAGCCAGTCGCTGCAACAGATTCCTCTGGCAGGCGCCAGCATCCTTTCAATGGGATACCCTCGGTCTGCGATTCGGCATCCGTTAGATGCATTTGGCGTGATCGTTCCTATTAAAGAAAACAGACCGCTCATCGCTATTAGTATTTCCAGTCAGAAGTTTCCAGGACGCGCTCCGGACGACCATGTCTTATTCCGAGTATTCATTGGTGGAGCCTTACAACCTGAGTTGATGGACTGGACTGACGAACAATTGATTGAGTCTACTCAGCAACAATTACAAGAATTGCTTGGGGTATCCGGCGAGCCACTCTTCACTGAAATCACTCGCTGGAACAATACCATGCCCCAGTACCATGTTGGGCATGTCGAGCTAGTAGATTCCATTGAACAACAGATTACGGCGTTACCTAACCTAGAGTTAGCCGGCAACGCTTATCGAGGAGTCGGAATTCCACTCTGCATTCGCAGTGGGATTCAGGCAGCTCAGAATATTATTCACTCCACGCCAGCTGATCAATTTTAGCGGCCAGAATAAAGTCGTTTTCGCTTAGCCCACCAATCGCATGAGTCCAGATTTCTATTGCAACATGCCGATAGCCTTCCAGGTGCAAATCTGGATGATGGTTTTCAGCTTCCGCTAATTCAGCAACACGGTTAAAGAAATCAATCGCGGCCATAAAGTGAGGCGTTGTCCATTCCCTGCGAATGCGACAGCCGTTATGTGTAATCTGCCACTCAGGATGAAATTCAATTTGCTGTTGAGCTTCTTCCAGTGAATACTTGGGAATCCCACCTTCACATGGGACACACCGTTTTTTCAGTAATTCACATGACTCCTGAATCTCAATATTCATTTTCTTAAATCGTCTTCAGCTTAGAACGATCGACTTTCGGCTTACCCTCACGTTCCTTTGCTTTATTCTCGCGCCAGGGCATTTTGTTCTTATAAGACTGCAGCTCTTTTTCTAAGTGTTCTTGAATATCTTCACGACCAATTTCCACGGCCTTCTTGGCCCACTTCTTAGCATTCTCGAAATCACCGGATTCGGCGTAAGCAGCCGCTAAGGTACTGAGGATGTGGGGCTTCTTATACTCAGATACTTCACACGCCTTTAATGCTAATTCAACGGCCTTATCGCCATCACGCACTTCGTCCTGATCTGACGTCGCCAGCGTCCAGGCCCAGTTATTTAGTAGATTGTCATGAGTTTGATTGTGCTTGAAGGCTGATTCATAATCAGAAACTGCTTTCGCATGCTCTCCCATGCTTAGGTAAATATCCGCTCGGGAATACAAACCCTGCCAGCCATCCTTGTCACGTTCTACGACAATATTGGCATGTTTAAGTGCACTTTCAAATTCCTCGGCCATGGAATAGTCCAAAGCAGTACGTAGACGAATTTCATTATCTGCTGGCAAGAACTGCAAGATCGCTTCCAAAAGTTTGGCAGCTCGGTAATAGTCCTGTTGCTGTTCCAAAACTCCGGCCCGTAATAGGTAGAGTTGTGGAGAACCGGGATTAATCTGTTGGATTGCATCCAGATCTTTGTTCGCATCCTCAAGACGATCTTCCGCCAGCGCGACATTCGCTCGAAGCATTAAGGCTCCTACGCTTTTGGGATTTAGCTTGATCGCCTCATCCAAATCCTGCTTCCCTGCATCAATATCGTTCTGCATCAGATGAATCCGTGCACGCAATTCGTATCCGGCAGAAGACTCAGGCTGTTTTTCAATCGCTTGATTTGCAATTTCAATTGCTTTATCAAATTCATTCTGACGCGCCAAAGCTTCGGCTAAAGCTGACATCGCCAGCACATCATCTCCATCGATTTCCAGCAGACGTTGTAAATCCTCTGTCGCCTTATCGAATTTATTATCCTGCGTATAGATTGTCGCTCTTGCAGTAAGGGCTGCAGAATTGTTCTCATCGAGCTTGATGGCTTCGGATAGATCGGAAATCTGTTGAGCTTTGTCAGAATGGAGAGCCGCACGAGCGATCAGCGCATTGGCCTTTTGTTCAGCATCTTCATACTGCTGAAACGCCTTGGTAGCAGACTCAATGCCACTCTTCCGAGTCCCTCCGGGAAGAACGTGTAATTTAGCGATGAGCAAATGAGCATCCGCAAATTCATCATTCAGCTTTGTCAGCCGAGCCAAATCGGCTAGTGCCAATCGACGCATCTCCGCCCATTGTTGCGGTGGACGTCCGGATAACAACGGATTCGAAATCTGTTCGGCTCGTTGATACAGGGTCGCTGTAATCAACTGTACCGCAAATTCCTTGCCATCCTTATCAAGCCCCTCTTCGATAGCCTTCTCAGCTAGATTCACAACATCTTCGAGTTGCTGGAAATTCCGCGCATTCAATTTGGCTTCTGTGGCCTGATCGAGATATGTTTGACCGTCTTCATCAGCAACCAGCCAGCTGGTTGTCGCCAACATCAGGAATACAGAAAGCAGTGTTTGAGCAGATTTCATAGTCTGAGCCTTAAATCGATTCGACTGTCTAAAAGGTGTGCGTTTAACTTAGATATTGGCCTGTGTCCAGGAACCGTCCACGCTACGCCAGACAGTACCATTTGGACTCACGTCCTGAAGGATCTCCGGCAAGCGATGTGCACGCACATTATCGTAACATTGAAGCATACCAAACCTCAAAAGGGATCCCGGAATTCCCACGGCCGTGAAAGCCGGATGCCCCGTCGCAGGGAAAGGACCGCCATGATTCATGGCAGCCGAAACCGCAACTCCGGTTGGCATTTTATCGTTGAGTAATCGGCCAACCTTGACTCGCATTTCACCGGCAATGCGATCATAAGCGGCATCGTCAGAGCCTGTGGTGTCTGAATAAATACAGCCCGTTAGATTTCCTTCTAGTGACGCAACGGCCTGAACGAGTTCGTCCACAGAGTCAGCGACCAGCAATAAGGAGCTATTTCCAAAGGCTTCCGTTTGCATGATTTCCGGATCCGCCAAGAACTGAGCCGCGGTCACTTTCAGGAGAGTGTTGGCATAACAAAATCGTCCATCATCGACAGCCGAATTTCCAACCAGCAATTCCGCTCCGGCATCAACCAATACTTGTAAGTTGGTTGCCAGACTCTTTTCCACTCCGGCGGAAAGAAGAGTTCCCACAGGTGCCTCGGCAAACTTAGCCGTAATATCCGAAATAAACTGATCTGTAGATTCACCTGCGAGTAATAAGACTAAACCTGGGTTTGTACAGAATTGACCGGTACCCATTAAGCAACTACCGGTGAACTCATCTGCAATTTCCGAACCTCGTTCAGACAATGCTCCCGGTAAAACGGCCACTGGATTGACGCTGGATAATTCCAGATAGATTGGCTTCCCAGCCAGATCGGCAGCTTGTTTGAGCTTCAATCCGGCATGACGGCTGCCAGTATAACCAGTTGCGCCAACACGCTGATCTGAGACCAACCGTTCGCCATCTTCGTGGCTGGTTCGATAGATCAACTGAACCATTCCTGCCGGCATGCCTGTCGCTTCCGCTGCTCGTTGAGCGCACTCTGCAAACAATCTGGTTGTGCCGGGATGAGAAGAATTGGCTTTGGCAATTACAGGGTTTCCAGCAGCAATCGCAGCGGCAAAGTCACCGCCAGAAGCGCTTCCGAATGCCAGTGGAAAGTTATTGGGGCCGAAGACACAGACAGGCCCGATAGCACCATAGACACTTCGTATTCCTGTCGCGGTGTCGATCGTGGGTAAGGCCCAGCTTCCGTCCCGAGCTGCCGCAGCAGCTTGACGAAGCTGATTCGTCGTCCGAGGCATTTCTCCACCGGCTAACCGAGTTTCTTTAGGATAGGCTGTCTCGGCGTGGGCCAAGTCCACAATCGCTTCTGCATTGGCTTCGATATCATTGGCATACGCTTCCAGGAAATCGGCAATTTGTGCTCCGGAGATTCCTCGCAAAGCTACCGCAGCAGCAGCGGCCGCATCTAAAGCCTCGTTGCAATCTTCCCAGTTACTGACAGGATATTCTGCCGGAAGCAATTCACGAGTTCCTGGATTGGATGCCTGAAACGATGAAGAGGCATTGGCGTCACGCCACTGGCCTGCAATTAAAACTTTTTCCATTATTGGCTTTCTCTATTTGTTATTGTGTGAGCAATTCTATGCAGCGGGGATCGAATAAATGCTCTAGGCATCCTGCACGACAGGGTTGGTTAATGTACCAATCCCACAAATGGTGATATGGACAACATCTCCGGCATTAAGGGTAAAGTCACTATCCGGAACAATTCCCGTTCCGGTCATCAGAAAGACTCCATTCGGGAATTCCTGTTCGCGACATAGGTAGCCGATCAAATCTTCAAAGGTACGATGCATTTCACTCACGCCGGAATTGCCTTCGAATACGACTTCCCCATTTCGTTCAATTTGCAATTTGATGCCAGTGTCTTCACGAGCGGGCATACTTTCGAGCAAGGTAATGCAGGGTCCCAAGCCGGCACATTGACGATAGACTTTGGCTTGTGGAAGGTAGAGTGGGTTTTCGCCTTCGATATCACGACTACTCATGTCGTTTCCGATCGTAAACCCAACAAGTTTATTTTTGCTGGACACGACACAGGTGATTTCCGGTTCCGGAACATTCCAAGTCGCGTCGTAACGAATACGAACTGGCTGACCTGGTCCCGATACTCGGTGGGGGGTAGCCTTGAGGAACAATTCCGGGCGATCCGCGTCATAAACAAGGTCATAACAGGAAGCACTTGTTTCAGATTCTTCCATGCGGGCCGTTTGGCTTCGCTTGTAAGTTACCCCTGCCGCCCAGACTTCCTGCTGATCGATCGGAGCTAATAAAGTCACATCCGCCAACGCTAATTGTTCGTCGGAAACCAATGCAGCAGCGGCGGCTGCGGGTTCGTCTGCTTCAATGATATCTGCAAGTGAACTGAATGCCGAACCGGCCAAATTCAAGGGGCGGACGACGTCTCCGTCTAACTGCACCACCAATTCATCTCCGGCAGCTGTTCTACATTTAGCGAGTTTCATATTCTATTCTCCGTATATTCTGACCCTGCGTTTCTCTCTGGTTAGCTCCAGATTTCATTCAAACGTCGGATCCAATTTCCATGCATAATGGCTTCAATGTCTTCCTGGCTGTAGCCTCGATCTGCCAGCAAGGTGGTTAGTTTTTGCAAGTCCGCAATCGATTCCATATCGTAGGGGCATTGTTCACGGCCATAACCACCGTCCAAGTCTGATCCAATACCAACGTGACGCGTGTTTCCGGCGAGTTGGCAAATGTGATCGACATGCTCGATGATACGCTCAATATTCACTCCTGCCGAGTAGGGCTGAGTAATGAAACGTTGCCAACCGGGTGCCATCATCCAGGCATCAAATGCCATACCAAGGACAGCATCCCGTTCAATGATGGCCTTAATCTGTTCATCACTGAATTGACGCTGATGCGGGACCAATGCTCGACAGTTTTGATGACTGGCCCATACCGGTCCACCATAAATCTCTAACGCTTCCCAAAACCCTTCATCGGTCAGGTGCGTGACATCCAATACGATGCCAAGATTCTCCATCTCCTGTAGCAACTCTTTACAAGGTGGTTCCAGGCCTCCTTCCGATCCGGTGCCAGGTGCGTACCTTCCAGGGCCATAGTGAGCCGGACCGATCGCTCGCAATCCATACTCATAGGCTTTCTCCAGATAACTCAGATCAATAATTGAATCTGCACCTTCCAGACTAAGCACATATCCAATAGGAAGATTCGATTTGTCTTCAGACGACTCCCACAATTGCACATGGGCATTGAGTTGTTCCCGATCTCTGATTTGAGTCATCAACCCCTTGTCTTCCATGACTCGATACCAGGCCAACTGTGCCTGAGTAATCGACCAGGCGATATCGGGACTATTCCACCCAGGAAGTGGATTATCGGGAGCAACGTACCTTCCGATTTGTGTGGCGACACATAAACCAATTTCTCCGCGTCGCATTTCTTCTAATGTGAGTACGCCTTTACCACGATCGGCGTAATCCATCTTGCCGGCTTCACGTTCCCGGACATTTTTCAGGCTATCGGTGAGATCACGGTTCCATTCAACCGCGTTCATGGAAATGTCGAGATGAGCGTCAAATATCAACATGGAGGATTACCCTTCCACTTTCTTATAAAAGTACTTTTTAACAATGCTGTCAGCAGGAGGAGGAGACTTGATGGTCACTATGAATCCGGTGACAAATGATGCAACCAAGCCCACGATGATTGGATCTGAACCCAACAATCGATAAGGCGTAAATCCATCTCCATTGAGAAATCCGACACAGTACATGGCCAGGTGGGTTCCAAAGCCTCCTAACATGGCGGCAATACAACCCTGATGATTCGCTCGTGGCCAATACAGCGCGTAAACAACCGGCGCTAAAAAGGCCGCCGCCAGTCCACTCCCGGTGTAGACAATAATATCCTGTAAGAATTCAGGGGGATTCATGGCACCTAACAAAGCTCCAAATCCAACAACCAGTGTAAATATGTAGCTGAGTTTTTTGATCTTTGCTTCGGTCGCCTCAGGATTCAGGTTTCTTTGATAGATATCACGCACTAAGGCAGAAGAAATCATTAATAAGAAGCTATCGACTGTACTCATGACCGCTGCAAATGGAGCGGCGATCAAGAGCCCTGCGAGCCATCCCATACCAATATTCTCTGTGAGCACGACTGCAATTTGCGGCATAATGCGATCCGGTT
Source organism: uncultured Pirellulaceae bacterium (assembly GCA_938082855.1). GTDB lineage: Bacteria > Planctomycetota > Planctomycetia > Pirellulales > Pirellulaceae > UBA721. The sequence goes on from CALKCC010000232.1 coordinate 14,654, forward strand.
CCGACTCCATTCCTGGAATCAGAACACGAGCACAGCAAAAGATAATGACTAATGGGAAGTAGATTGCTGAGTAGTAGAGTGCGACAGTAAAAATCGAACGTCGCAGTGTCACCGTATCCTTGAAAGCCATGAGCCGCACCATATTACTTGGTTGGCCTGAGCCGGAGATTGCCCACATGAAGAAGAAGGATATAGCCAGACTCAACGGCAGAAAGCCATCTGGGTTTTCCCGATGCGGTCCGGGAGCGGTTACAAATGCTCCCGGCTCATCTGCTCCTGACACATACTTTTTGGTCTGCGGAGCGGTAACAATCAGTCCGGATAGGCGCGGAGTTGATTTGTGTTGTATCGACACCAACAAATCCTCTGCCCGCTGTATATCATCTGGCGAAACAATTTCCAGTACTTCAGCCTCCGTTACATCACTTGTCCCTTGAGGGATGACATAACGTTTTCGCGTCTTGAATAATCTTAATTTGTCACCTGCCTCGTCTTTGGACCAAATCCAAGTCCCTGGTGGAATCGCGAAGTCCTCCGTGGCGATCGTGGCCAGTGACAACGTCGCCTCGCCAAAACGCGGCGGCAACATTTCCGCCATCTCGGCGGTCACCAATGCCATTCCCGTCTTTTGCGAATCCTTTTCGCCAATCACGCTGGTGGCTTGATTGATGGCCAGAGGTAGCATAATGATCACACCCACGACCATGACAATTCCCTGCATCACGTCTGTCCAGACGACTGCATGAAAACCACCGTAGGTGGTATAGACAATCACCGCGATTCCAAACACGACCAAACAAAACAGATAATCTGCCGAAACACTCGTGAGACTAGAGAACCATGAAGGCATGGAATCCACCATTGAATTAAATGCATCAATGGGTCCGAGTAAGGTTCGCAGGATTTCACTTCCTGCTTTGAATTGGGCCACAAGGTTAAACGTCATGAAGAAAATAATCAGAGCAACACTAATTAACCCAAACGTGACATTATTAAATCGATCCCGAAGCACATCAGGGATCGTGATCGCTCCGGAAGTTCTAGCGACCTGATTGATTCGTTTACCTAATAAACCCATGACACAGATAGGAACAACCATGTACGAGCCAATCCACAAAGCTAGCACCCAACCATGGCTGTAGATTTTAGAGGGGAACCCCATAAAGCTACCGCCGGAAGAGCTGGTGGCTGCCAGTGTCAAAGCAAAGGCCCAAACGCCAAGTCCACGGCTTCCCAAAAAGTACTCGCTCAGAAAATTGCGATTCTGCAACAGCTTATTAGAAAGGCCGGCAATCACAAACACAGCCACAATATAGATCAGGAACGTCACGAGGACGGCGTTGCCCGATTGACTTTGGCCTAATAGAACAGGAAGGGAATTTAACATTATTCTTCACCTCCCTGATTTTCCTGCAGGTGTTCTTCATCACCGGCAATACCCAGCTCATCGTCTTTCATGAAACAAAAACAGAACCAGGTGGTAAATAAATCAGCCGCCAACCAGGGAGCCCCGATACCCCAGATAATCCAGGAAGGGATACCAAACGTCGTAGGGATTTCAGCAGGATCGGCGATGTTATAGCCATTAAAGTAGCAGTAAGGGACAGCCCAACACATTGCTACGAACCAACAGAAAAAAATAACTATCGCCTCGCGACGTGAATTCACAAACGTTGGATCCAGTTCATACTGCACTGCTGTTTGTGAGGATTCAGGCACGACCTGCTCACCGTCAGTTCCCATGGCAATTACCTACCCTCATACGATGGATTGATCTATTTACGAAACCTTCATTTTACGGGGGGTAAACAGCGCGATGCAACTGGGCAGGACCGGACTCTCACATCTGTCGGGACTCGCCGGATGACGATATCTAACGTAAAATCATCTACTTATCCATCTTTTCAACCTGCTAGGTATAAAAATCTGAAAGAGGTACTGGGCGTGTCAGCAGTCATCATGGATGGCAAAGCCATATCAAAAGAGATCCAGGCGGAAATTGCAGCAGAAGTTGCTACCTTTACTGAGCAATCCGGCATTACACCGTGCCTTGCCGCCGTACTGGTTGGAGACGATCCAGCCAGTGAAGTCTATGTGCGTAATAAGCACCGCGCATGTGAACGGGTAGGGATTGCAAGTCAAATGCACAAGCTTCCCGCCAGCACAACGGAAGAGGAATTGCTCTCACTTATCGACTCGCTGAATCAGGCTAGTGAGGTTCACGGCATCCTGATCCAACTTCCGCTACCTTCAGGAATAGATACATTACGAGTGCTGGACGCTGTCAATCCGCGTAAGGATGTCGATGCCTTTCATCCGGAAAACGTCGGATTAATTTCCCAGGGGCGTCCTCGCTTCCTGCCGTGTACTCCACATGGAGTCCAGCAGATACTCGACCGTTGTGGGGTTGAGTTGAGCGGAAAGCATGTTGTGATTGTCGGACGCAGTGACATTGTCGGTAAACCTATGTCGATGTTGCTTACGGCTAAAGACTCGACACGTGGACCGCAGGCTGCCAATGCTACTGTGACAATTTGTCATAGCCGAACACAGAATTTAGCGGATGTATGCCGTTCTGCCGATGTGATTATTGCTGCGGTGGGAATCGCCAACTTTGTTACGGCTGAGATGGTCAAGCCTGGAGCGGTCGTCGTCGACGTGGGTATCAACCGAACGGATGAAGGTTTGGTTGGCGACGTGGACTTTGCCGCTGTTTCCCAGATCGCCAGCCAAATCACTCCAGTTCCAGGTGGAGTCGGTCCCCTGACCGTCACGATGTTAATGTACAACACGCTCGATGCAGCTAAACTGCTCAGTAGCTAACATTACATCCACCTTTGCCTGTTTGCTGTCTCGATTATAATAAATGATTGGCCTAGCTCAGCTAAGCCGACCTACTTACCAAACACCAATCAACCCTGTAGGGATTAGATCCATGATCCCTGCAATGCGGAGCCTACACCATGTCTGCTCAAGACAAACAACCTCAGCCAAGTGCCATCGAAGTCTTTAAGAATGACAGCCAATACCTGTCCGGTGACATTGGGACTGAGCTCACGGACGAAAATAACTTCTTTGGTAAAGGTAGTGTCCAGTTACTCAAACACCATGGAACCTATCAACAGGATGACCGCGATGTCCGTGGCCAAATCCAGGATGACGGGAATAAGAAACGATTCATCTACATGGTTCGGACTCGTATTCCTGGCGGACGACTCACAACCGATCAATTCCTGGCACAAATGGATCTCTGCGATGAAGTGGGCAACAGTACGCTACGAATTACCTCCCGCCAAACGCTTCAACTCCACGGCGTCATTAAGTCTGATTTGAAAGCCACGATCAAACGCATTAATGACACGCAGTTAACGACGCTGGCGGCTTGTGGTGATGTCGCACGAAATACCATGTGTACACCAGCTCCTTATCAGAATGACATTTACCAGGAATTACGTGACCTAACTGATGAAATCGCTGAACACCTAAGGCCTCGCACCAGCACTTATCACGAACTCTGGCTGACGGATACAGATACGGGTGAGAAATGTCTTGCAGGCGGCGATTCCGAGGCGTCACTTTCCGGCTATGAAGGGGATGATACTGAACCCATTTATGGTCGACAGTATCTACCTCGGAAATTCAAAATTGGTATCGCGCTGCCGCACGACAACTGCAGTGATGTTTACACGCATGACTTAGGATTAATCGGTGTCCTCGAAGATGACAAGTTGATTGGTTACAACGTCTTGGTCGGTGGAGGTCAGGGACGTACTCCCAGTGCCGAAAAAACGTTTCCTGCGTTAGGTCAAAAACTTTGCTTCGCAACACGCGATGAAGTGGTCAGTATCATCGAAGCCGTGGTCAAAGTGCAAAGAGACCATGGAAACCGTAGCGACCGGAAAGTCGCGCGAATGAAATACCTCATTCATGACTGGGGGCTTGAAGCATTTAAGTCCAAAGTGGAAGAGTACTGGGGTGGTTCATTGAAAGAGCCTCATGCGACCGATGTTTACGAGCACGAAGATCATATGGGGTGGCATGAACAAGGGGATGGCAATTGGTTCTATGGTCTGAACATTGAAAATGGACGGATTAAAGACACCGAGACTATGAAGCTGAAGACTGCTTTGCGAGAAGTCTGCAATACACTCAGCCCAGGCGTCCACTTAACGGCCCATCAGAGCTTAATATTCACCGACGTTGCGGACGACCAACGTGCGGTATTGGAAGAAATATTACTCAAGCATGGTGTTGTTCTCAGTGCTGATATTTCTAATGCCCGACTCTGGTCGATGGCATGTGTCGCCTGGCCAACTTGTGGATTATCGATTACTGAAAGTGAACGAGCTCTACCAGGGATGATTGATGATCTGGATGTCGCGTTGGAGTCCATGGGGCTTGCAGATGAAAAGTTCACTCTCCGAATGACCGGTTGCCCGAACGGATGTGCTCGACCTTACAATCCTGACATCGGGCTTGTGGGACGAGCCAAGAACAAATACACGATGTTCGTGGGCGGAACTCGGATCGGAAATCGTCTCGGGTTTATTCACAAAGACATGCTACCTGCTGAGGAAGTCGTTCCTTCGATTGTTAAATTGTTCGAATACTTCAAAACAGATCGACAAGCTGACGAATCCATTGGTGACTTCTGTGCACGTAAGGGTAACGATGCCTTACTCGCCTATGCCGATAGCTAATACTTTTAAGTTAGTGTATGTTTTTCGTCGCCTGATGAGCGAGTTCGCTTATGGCTATTGAGATAACCAGCCCCCAAAACCCTCGTATAAAAGAGGTCATCCGGTTACGTGATCGTCGAGGCCGTAAACGTCAGGAACGATTCATCATCGACGGCATGCGGGAATTGCGGCGAGCAATAGATGCGGACTTCAAAATTCTGGAAGTCTTTTACGATGAAGCCATGGGCCAGGATCCCGAGATAAGTCACCTACTCAACACGGCGACCGATCTCGAGGCTGAATTGATCGCAGTCCCGGAACGGGTGATGGAGAAGTTGTCCTACGGCCAGCGAGTCCTACCATTAATTGCCATCGCCCAGATTCCTGCCCCAGTCAGTCTTGAGGATCTATCACTATCAGACAACACACTGGTAATCGTCCTTGAAGCACTTGAAAAGCCTGGTAATCTCGGAGCGATCCTGCGAACGGCGGACGCCTCAGGAGTTGATGCTGTTATCATCTCAGACGGTAATAGGGACCTCTTTAACCCTAATGCAATTCGCAGTAGTTGTGGTGCTATCTTTCACTTACCAGTCATTTCATCATCTCATGGAGAGTTGATTGCGTGGCTAGACGATCGGGATTTTCAAAGCTTCGCTACCCGCATCGACGGTGCCATTGATTACACCCAAGTGGATTACACCGGCAGGACGGCCCTAGTCATGGGTACTGAAGCGACTGGACTCAGTGAGCATTGGAATAACGAGAATTCAACCGCCATTAGCATTCCCATGCAAGGCATCGGAGACAGCCTTAATGTCTCCACTAGTTGTGCTGTCGTTTGCTATGAAGCCTTGCGGCAACGCCATAGCTCTTAGGGAAACCGGACGACGCATCCTGCATCGAGTCGTCGCCCATCCTCAGAATTTAGGCCCATTCGACTGGCTCGCGCTCCTGCTCCACAGGATCCAAAAATAGCATCAGCAAAAGAGGCTTCTAGATCTGCGGAACTGAAATCCGGTGAATGATTTGTCAGTAAAACAAATCCTCGGCTTTGGGCAGTAAGTTCCCCGCAAAGTTCTAGTAATGGAAGTAAGTGCTTGCCAATCTTCCAGACTTGATTCTTGGGACCATGACCATACGAGGGAGGATCCAGAATGATGCCTTGATATTGATTACCGCGTTTCAATTCGCGTTGGCAAAACAAAAGAGCATCCTCCTGAATCCAGCGAATCGGAGCTTCCTGCATTCCACTCAAGGCGGCATTTTCCCGAGCTCGATTTACAATATTCCCCGCACTATCAATGTGAGTAACATGAGCGCCCGCAGCGGCAGCAGCCAGCGTGCTACCTCCGGTGTACGCAAACAGATTAAGAACCTTCACTGGGTTTTGCTGACCACGCTGGATCCGCTTAATCTGCTGCATAATCCAATGCCAGTTCTCTGCCTGTTCAGCAAATACACCAAGATGGCCAACTGGGCTTAATTGAAGCTCCAATTGAAAGTGATTTTGATAGCTGATTGACCAGGGTGGAAATGACTCACCTTCCTTGCCAAATTCAACAGAAGGCGCCGACTTCAAAAGCTTCCATGATCCTTGAAGCCCTGCTTTACGTTCAAAACGCAGATGGGCCTGTTGCCATTTGTCGGGTGAGGACTTTTGATGATGTTCAGCCGGAGGGCTAGGACGATCAATGATCCATGATCCAAATCGCTCTAGTTTGCGGCCGTTACCAAAATCCAATAATTGATATTGGTCGGTATCAAAACCTGCACCGGACATCATCCACGCTTACCTTACTTAAGAGGTTGTGCACCTGATGGTGGTGATACCACACCAGGGGCGCCCGCAGCGGGCGGAAGCGTACCATCGGCTGGCTGTTGGAATTCTGCTGGTAATATCGTGGGTTCTAATGCCTCATGAAACGAGAACTCACTATGGTACTTAGGCTTATCTTTTGTAGACGCAATATATTGAGGGCGTTCGAACCACTTTGCAATATTGAAGACTTCCATATCGATATGGTGGCCGGCAAATTTTGGCTCGTTATAGATGGTTCCCCATTGCAGCGGTCCCGCACCGAAGATCCACATATCGTTTGAGGTGGACCGAGCATAATTCACGCCGGACTGCCAAATCGGTTGACGTTCTTCCTTGTCGTAGACAAAAACTGAAATCTTGGCAATTCCTGAATTGTCATCTCTTTTAGCAACAGAGATTTCAGGAAGGACGGGAACTGTCGGCACACTTGGTAGTAATGCAGTGAAGGCTCCCAGAGAGTTATTCCCAGGGATTCCATATGTGATTGTTTGACTGTCTGTTCCAAGAGCACCGACTCGAGGTTCAACGACATATTGTGCGTCAGCCACTGCTTCGACTAACTGACAGTTATGAGCAAAGAGTTGTTGCCTTAACGCGCTGATAATGTAGTTCGCGTTGACAAATCCGAACCCTTTCACTGCCGTAACGTACTTCGCATCCAGGAAGACTTTCTCGCCGGCAATATCACTGAAGTCCAGGTCACCGACCGTAAGATCTACCGCATTCGACATCAACAGTTGGTCCGTACCAGTCTTGGTTTTTGTGGTTCCGCAGCCACTGAAGAGGCTACAACAGACCAACAACAACGCAAGGTGGAGCAAATACTGTCCGTTATTACGAATTGAACTCATTTCTCAAACATTTCACGCAGGCCCCCCTGCATGGAAAAGTCGAGCAAGTATACGAAATCCGGCGGCACGCCTCCAGACGGATTTCAATGGTCGGCGATTGGATTTAAACGAGCGATAGCAGGTTACGGACAGCCTGACCAATATCTTCCTGTCGCATTAAGCTTTCACCGACCAGAATGGCGTCGACATCATGTTGAGCCAGCATCAAAACGTCCTCGGGGGTATAAATTCCCGATTCACCCACCAACAGGCATTCATCAGGAATCTGTTGTTTCATCGAAACCGTATGATCCAGATTGGTTTCAAAGGTATGTAGATTACGGTTATTCACTCCTACTAAACTGGCTCCAGCCTCCAGGACACGAGCACAGTTTTCTGGAAAATAGAACTCAACCAAAGGAGTCATGCCTAATTCAATAGCTTCGTTATGCAGTTTCCGCAGCTGACAGTCGTCAAGGCATTCGGCAATGAGTAATACTGCGTCGGCACCGGCGACTCGGGCTTCAAGCAATTGATAGGTATCAAGAATAAAGTCTTTGCGGAGAATCGGAATGTTAACGTGCTGACGGATAGCTGTCAGGAATTCCAAGCTACCTTGAAAGTATTGTTCGTCGGTCAAACAACTAATACAGGTGGCACCATGGGCCTCGTAGGCCTGTGCAATCATTACTGGATCAAAGTCGTCGCGAATCAAACCGGCCGATGGACTAGCCTTCTTCACTTCGGCAATCAGCTTGATAGGACCGTCTGCTGCCAGAGCCCCAAAGAAATCACGCACTGGTGGCGCATGCTCCAACTGAGCAGATAACGATTCTGCGGATACTCGCTCCTTCCCTTCCGCGATCTCTTGGAGCTTGGTTTCAACAATCTTATCCAGCACACTACCGGACTCTGACATAGCCTTACCCTTTTTGCTTCAAATACCTTTCCAGATATTCATTTGTACCTTCCGCACCTAAGAACCGAGTCATTTTCCAATATGGTCGTTTTCCACGTACAAAACGCCGTTGTGGTTCCCGTGGTCGCCCTTCTTTCTTGCAAACCTGACATTGTTGACCAGTATGTGTCAAAGCTGTCGAAATTGCACAACAGCGACCACAATGCTGATCGACATACCAATACACGCCGTCCGTAACAGCTTCCGGTACCAACTGGAGATGCAAAGGTATTTTTCGATCTACACTCAATCGTAACGCTGATTGAAATGCCTCCCAAGGGGGAGTGATCGCACAGGGAACGACTTTAAGTAATTCATTAACCACTTGAAGTTGAACCTGCCGTTGCTTGATGGAAGGCACCCGTGAAATCCACAGTCCGTACCATTCCGGGGACGTTCTGGGAAAACAAGTCCGGACACTCTCTTCCAATTGAGGTTGTTGCGTGAAAAGCAACGCGAGCTGTTCTCTTAAATCCACTGTCCCAGTAGGCACTTCATCCACCAAATCCGGCAGGACAATATTACTTACAGGCATGAGTCCAAAACAACCAACCCAGGCCTGACCGTCTGATTGACGAACTGCATTTGCGGGACATGGCTCACAGATTGAAGCAACAGAGCAGGGATCTCCGTAAAACTCGAACACATCATCAACTCGGAATCCCAGCACTTCGTCCGGCACCACATCGGATGACGCAAGCGGTTCAACCGCAATACCGTCAAGCACACGTGATTCCTGAACGGCATTTTGGTAAACGCGAATCGCTCTGAGATGGCGTTCCGTTTTGTTGGGATCCTGCCATTTCGGGAAGTCACGTAACGGACACTCGTGTGCCAACGCCCAACGGATGAACTCAGGAGTCGTACCTTGCATGTGGTAATTCCTCCTATCAGGATTTCGCCAATCGAAAGAATAGCGATACTGTTAGTGTTTGAAGTGTCGTCGCCCTGTAAAGATCATGGGGATCCCATGTTCGTTACACGCTTCAATAACGGATTCATCGCCACGCGAGCCCCCCGGCTGAATAATTGCGGCAATGCCTGCTTCTGCTGCAGCCTGAATCGAGTCCGGAAACGGGAAGAAAGCATCGGACGACAAAACAGCTCCCTGAGTACGTTCGCCTGCTTTACGAATTGCGATTTCCACAGAATCCACTCGGCTCATCTGTCCCGCACCTGCACCCACGAGGGACTGATCACGACAAACAGCAATGGCGTTCGATTTAATGTGCCGCACCATCTGCCAGGCAAATCGCAATTCATCCTGCAAGGACTCATCCGGTTTGGCTTCCGTAACGACTTCCCAGGAAGGGTAATCATCGACCAGAATGTCGGACTCCTGAATCAGCATCCCGCCAGTGATATGACGATAGGACAACTCCCCCTGCTGTTCTTCCAGATTGCCTACCTGCATCAGGCGGACATTGTTTCGCCACTTCGGTTTGGTAGTAAGGATTCCGATGGCAGACGCCGAAAAATCCGGAGCCACAATTGCTTCGATAAACAGCCCAGGCTCGGAAAGTAATTCTGCCGTTTCTTCATCCACCACTCGGTTGAATCCAAGGATACTTCCAAAAGCACTTAGTGGATCACCAGCCATTCCTTTGCGAGCCGCTTCCACCAAAGTCTCTCCCACTGCCGCTCCACAGGGGTTATTGTGTTTGATCACACTGCAGGCGGGCTGGGTAAACGGTCGGACGATGTGTAACGCCGCATCTAGATCCAGTAGGTTGTTGTAGGACAGATCTTTTCCGTTGAGCTGCCGAGCATTAACAATGTTGGCTCCTGAACTTCCTACGATCGAGTAAACACCGGCCTGTTGATGCGGATTCTCGCCGTATCGAAGTTCATTCTTCAATCGCATCGAGATCGTCTTATTTGCCGTAAATATGCTGTCGGATTCCGATTCGGCAAAGTAGCCTGAAATTGCCCGGTCATATTCGGCTGTCATTGCAAAGGCTGCCGCGGAGAGTTTATCCCGCATTTCCTGTGACGTGCTTCCGTTGGACGTGATTTCGTCCAGAACAGACGAATACTGCTCGGGGTTGGTTACGATCGATGTAAACTTGGCATTTTTCGCTGCCGCACGCACTAGGCTGGGGCCACCAATATCAATCTGCTCAATCGCTTGTGCTTTGGTGACGTCCGGTTTCGCAATGGTTGCCTGAAAAGGATAGAGATTGACGACCACTAATTCAAAGCTGAGGATATCATGTTCCTCGAGCGATGCCATGTCGTCCTCGCGATCATGACGACAAAGAATTCCTGCAAAGATTCGTGGATGTAACGTTTTCACTCGTCCATCCATCATCTCTGGAAAGCCTGTGTAATCCGCTACGTCGAGCACTTCGATACCGCTTTGCTCGAGATGACGACGAGTTCCACCCGTGCTGTATATTTCAACTCCGGCCGTTTCTAAACCGCGAGCAAAATCAACCAAACCAAGTTTATCGCTTACGCTAATCAGCGCGCGTCGAATCGGGGGTGAAGACATTAACTGTAACTTCCATGTATGATGTATGAGACTTCGAAGCAAACATATTTTGCTATCAATCTAATATAGCAACTCAATGCATGAGTGTGGTTTCTCGTGGCTAATCGGTCAAGTAGCCGCGAGGTAGAGGAGTTCATCTCTTAAAGAAACTAAGCAATCCAATTGCTCAAAGTACTCCCCAGTACTCCCAGTAGTGAAAGCTTTTGGGGATATTGCGGAAATACCGAGGCTCTTAGTTTTGAAATGGATTTTTAGGAGCAGCTGCACCACCATTATTACCTGGCGCGAAGGGATTGTTCGCCGGCGGGTTGTTCGCTCCACCGTTATTACCTGGTGCGAAAGGATTGTTAGCTGGTGGATTATTTCCCCCACCATTATTCCCTGGTGCAAACGGGTTGTTGGCCGGAGGTTTATTACCACCGAACGGATTGTTCGCTGGGACAGCCGGAGGATTAGCCATCGGCTGGGCTCCAGGGGCCATCGGTTGATTTGGCATCGGTTGGTTGGCATCGTCCATTTCATCTTCTGCAACGGCCAACGCGGTTTCATCGATGTGTAGCAGAGGGTACTTCTGGTGAATTTCGCGAACACACTGAATCAGACCGTTACGAGTCCCCATGTAAATGCGATCCGTAAGTGGGTTGCTCACTACAAAGTCAATCTTTCCAGCGCTGACTGTTTTGAATCGACCACCAGTCTCCAGATTCAAGATCATTAGATTACCAAGGCGATCAAGTGCATAGAGACGTTTACCGCTCGCGGCGACAATTCGCTGCAGATTAGGCTGGCTCCAAATAATCTTGCCGTTTCGCATATCCAAACAGTAGCAATTCTTATCTCTGGATACGATGTATGCCCGATTCTTTACCAGTAGAGGTTCATTCGTGAGTACTTCTCCAAGACTCTGCCGCCAAACCATATCTCCGGTGGGTTCATCGACACAATAAACGAAACCATCCTGACAGTTTGCAACATAGCGTCCGGGGGCCTGATAAGCGATTGGGGCAATGACTTTCCCCAAGGTGTTCACTCGATACCACATAGCCGCTTTGGCAGTTCCTGCGACGTAGACGTTTCCTGCATCGGTGGACCAGGCAATACTACGCTGACCTACAACGGGTTGTGAGAGAACACGACCGGTCGAAGGCAACAATTCCGGCTGCCAGTTGAAGCGATCCAGATGATAAACTTCGACTCGGTTTTCGATGGACGGAACGAAAATTCGTTTACCCAAAGCAATCGGTCCAGCCCCAGGCAAAGCCTGTAGCTGGCGTGAATCAATAACGGCACCATCTGTATTGCGGAGGACGAATAGAGTGATTCCCGATATTACAACGGTGTGTTCATCATTCGTACAGACGCCCGAGGTTGGATATTTAGTGTTACCAACCTGAACCGTCCAATAGATTTCACCGGTTTCAGCATTGAGTAACTGGACGTCACCACGATCTGAGACGACCGACATATAAACCTTAGGTACGGTATGTTCAATAATCTCGCTCTCACCACCACCTTGTCGGATCAGTGCAGACTGTTCTGTAGCTCGCTTACGTGCCTCATCTCGCCCGAGTGGACGTCCAAAATTATCTAGATCCTTATCTCGAATGAAATAGGACTTTTCGCCCTCGGTAACTTCGAAGCTCCAGTCAGCTTCTGTCGAGCTGACATGGATATAGACATCTGAAATCTCTGTCGCATAGGGACTCTTGGCTGCCTGTATGTGCCAGGAGCGTTCCAACCCCAAACTACGAGCCGTATTATTGGTAATTAATCCGGTCGACGACAATTGCCCAAATACCATGGGGCAAAGAGTAAACAGAACGAGCAGTGAGTAAGCGTAAATCTTACGCATGGTCATTACACCTAAAAAATCCAAACAAATGACTTGCAGGTAGAAACCTATCAAGCGATGTACTCTGTAATTCTACAACGCAACCTTGCTAAGCAAAGAGATTTTCCTACTCATCTTTTATCGTCGTACCTGCTATTGAGTTCTGTACTCAAAACACAAATTCTGTCTTAGACACTTGTTTTATCACAGCTTGAGCTACACCAATCACTACATACCAAATCCTGCTTAATCACCGAAAAGGTCTTACAATCAGCGCAATCACACCCCAATCACACTCCTGAACGATGGGAAACAGTAGTCATTTTGAGCCGCATCAATCGGGTCCCCCCATAGACCGCAAGTCCTTTGGTTCCTAAATTGAAAATAGGCTGAAACCTACGAATTAGCTCGTTGGCGTCTGGATTCTAATTGGCGTCAAGATTAAAGATCCGGAATAACAATCACCCTGGAGGAATTCCCCGGTGTCACTCCTGTCAGATTTGAATTCAGAAGAATTTGATGCGTTGGAGCAGCTGCTGGGGTATCTCAACTTTTCTTCCGGCTCCCCGGATCCTCAATTCCTCAGCAACCTCAACGTGGTCTGGAAGCATTTGGCTGCCAAGTATCCGGATGACACCTGGACTCACCTCTATGATTTTTTGACCGATGCCATTACTCATTACTCCAATGAGAAAGAAGCTTTTGCTCGTATTGATCAGGCACGGATCGTTTTAGAAATCACTTTTGACCAATTGCTGCGTTCTTACTTTCTGTTTCATCAGGACCTGCTATTTCATTCCAGTGAAATTCAGGTCTTCAACGCGTTTTTCATCGGACGAGCATTTGAAGTCGTTTTAAAAAATGGTCCTGACTTTGAATCTCTGGACACCGAAACACTGATGAATCAATTCAATGACTTCATTGGGTTTCGTCCTGTTGCTACGCTGGAAACACAAAAACATGAACCCTATGTCAATGAATGGCTGCGGCCTGTCCCTTTATATATTCAGGGAGCGGGTGCTTGCGAAGGTCCTTATAAAGCTGTTATTGAGCTGACGATTCAGTTATTGAAAGAGACGGACGAGAGCATCTTACACCAGGCAGGGTTTCATCCTGAGAAACTTAAAGAACTGGCGATCGACCCTAGGGCCTATGACTTCGACCATCCGGTTAACAAACGACCTAATCATCACTTTGGCATGTGGGATCCACATCACATCGACAAAGAGGGATATTACGATCGCTATATCATTCAAACGGTCACACTTGATTCCCTGATGACTCGTTTCTCTGATCGAAACGACCTACCGCAAGAGGAATTACTCTTTGAAGCTTCGGCCGTGTTAGCCGGTACCATCCTGATGGCATCCGGAATCAGCGGCTGGGGACCCGCCTGTCATGACTCGACGATTAACCTCTCCAAACTCATGCCTAGAATTGCGGCTTATCGAGACGAATTTTATCGAAAATTGCTCGGGATCATTAATCGTGATCATCGCGACCGCCTGGCAGAAGAAGCATTGCTTCGACATCAACCATTTGGCGCAGCCCGCCAACATCTCAATGCTCAATTGACGGAAACGCGAGCAAGACAACTCGAGCATATTCACCTAGGACAGGTATTCGCATTTATGGGGCACCATGATGCGGCTCGAGATAAAGTCAGTAAAGTCCCCGTCCCCTCTGCTCGTTTTCGCTGTCGCATTGCCTGTCAGTTAGACCAATCTCTGCAAGCACTCGATCTCGATGACTTAGATCAGGCTGTAGATATTGCTTCCTCGATCTTTTACCTGATTCAAAGATCGATTCAGTGTGGCGCCTTTGTAGACCCCTGGAATATTCTCGGATTTGATTGCCAATTCAGTCTCTTTCCCGCGATGGAAAACAGCGTCCATGATCATCGCATCGACGAGTTAATTATTATCATCGAACAGTTCTTTGCCTTACTTGCTAAGGCCTGGAGCGAAGCCGCCGCCAAAGACAATCAAGAGTTATGTCGTCGAATCGACATTCATTTTTATGAAGCTGCCGAATGGTGGCATAAATACGCTGCACACGAAGTGAATAGTGTTCATGCGGCAGATCCCTTCGAGCTCTACCATGCGGCAAAGCGCGTCGCCGATGCACTTAATCTGTGGTACAAGGACAACACCAGTGCCGGTAGCATCCGCTTTTGGGCACCCTATGTTGAACTATTTGATTCTCCCAAAGCCTATTCGCTTGTGATTCATTCTTTGCTGGAGCAAGGTGACCAAATTGCTTCCAGAGCATTACTCATTCACTGGCTGAGTCAGGCTGACAAT
>CALKCC010000233.1 GCA_938082855.1 uncultured Pirellulaceae bacterium
CGAAGACTACGTCAACGACGTCTCGGAAAAACAGGGAATAGACTGCATGGTCATTGGTGAAGTCAGTCCTCGGGCTGACAAGGCTATTGAAATTCAATAAACGCTACTACTCAGTCCGCGGCTTGATATTCAGTCGGATCCGCGATTCCATTCGACTCGAACCCCTTGAGTCGCAATAAGCAAGCGTCGCAATGCCCGCAGGCTCGATTCTGTGTATCTGGGTCATAGCAACTTGTCGTCATTGAATAATCCACGCCTAACTCTAGGCCACGTGCAATAATCTCCGCTTTGGATAAATGGAGAAGCGGGGCACGGACCTCAACAGCAGAACCTTCGACGCCAGATTTGGTAGCCAGCGCCGCCAACGCTTGAAATGCGGAAATATACTCAGGCCTGCAATCTGGATAACCACTGTAGTCCAACGCATTTACGCCTATGAAAATGGTTGCTGCTTTCCTCACTTCGGCCAATGCCAACGCATAGGAAAGAAAGATGGTGTTTCTTGCCGGCACGTAAGTAACTGGAATGTCACTGCCGATCTCCTCGACGCTATTCGCTTTGGGTACGTCAATATCATCGGTTAAAGCCGACTGCCCAAACACTGCCAAATCAATGTCTACAATCGTGTGGTCGTTTACATCAAATTGGGTAGCGATCATCTGGGCCTGGTCGGCTTCATGCTCATGGTTTTGGCCATACCTAAAACTAAGAGCGCTTATGCTGAAGCCCTTTGCCTTTGCAATCGCAAGGACGGTGGTGGAATCGAGGCCACCACTCAATAGAAGTACAGCCCGCTTCTTTTCACTTACCATTACTGAATAATTTCCCGAAAAGACCAATAAACACCAATCATGACCGAATACCTTTGTGCCAGAGTTGCTTTCAATGGCGTATCTAGCTTATAACAACTAAACAGTAAATCACGATCTGAATTTTATCAACTATAGAGGTAATTCGTATGAGTCCATGGCTGATTGGCGGTCTAGTTTGCGTTGGCGCATTAGTGATCGTTGCGTTTATTGTTATCAGCATCGTATGGTCGGCCTATAACAATCTCGTCAAATTTGACGAAGAGGCTAACAACGGTTTCGCCGATATCAACGTGGCCTGCAAATTGCGTTACGACTTGATTCCCAACCTCGTAGCCGTCGCCAAACAATTCATGTCCCATGAACGGGAAACACTTGAGGCAGTAATTCAGGCTCGTAATCAGGCCCAATCGTCTCTTCAAACGGCCGCTGCCAACCCAGGTGATTCAGGTGCCGTCGCGGCATTTGCCCAGGCCGAAAATGCATTAGCCGGTTCGATGGGTAAGATAATGGCGCTCGCTGAAGCTTACCCGGAACTAAAATCCGATACCCAAATGGTTCAATTGCAAACAGAGCTAAGTGAAACAGAGGATAAGATTGCGCGTGCTCGAGAACGGTTTAACGATCAAGTCACACGCTTCAATGTCCATCGCAAATCTCTTCCAACAGTAATATTTGCTGGCATGCTAGGTTTCGCAACCGATCGTGAGCTGCTCGAATTTGAAGACCAGGAACAGATCAGCAAGGCCGTTGATGTCGGGGCTATGTTCGATAGTTAATCGTCATACAAAGCCCGCATCGCGTTCACAGTGTCGCGCAGGAATGCCCGGCTAGATTCCGGGTTTACCAGTTCGGCATGTTCACCAAAGGCTAGTACTTTGGGAATGATCTCCAAATCATGGTTGGCTTGCACCACGAATCGAAAACGTCCCTCGTCCTCGCGAGTAACGACCTGTTCAGGATGCCAGGGTTCTTCCTCGACCCACATTGCAGCGCGTTCTGAAAGCATGATTTCATAGCGCTTCGTATTCGAGCTTGCAAAAGCACTAAGGCCTTCACCTAGTTGTTCCTGAGCATCGTCCTGCCCAGCTTCGAAATATTCGTCCAAGGCGACAACTGATTTAATGCGGTCCAGTTTCCAATGACGAGTTTCCTCCGGAACGGATTCTAGCTCAGCAACGACATACAGGCTGGCATTATGGAAGAGAATTGCTCGTGGTGACACTTTGCGATCGTCGACCCCACGCTGCGGGGACGAGTACGAAATACTACACCACCGATGCTGGAGAATCGCGCGTTCGATAGTCTTCAGAATGCCACGCTGTTCTTCATAGCTTTTCGTTACGGTGCCTGCAACGAACAGGACCTGTCGAATCTTTTCGTAGTGCTGCCAAACCGTCGTCGGAACCACTTCCTGTACACGGTTCCAAAAAGAGGTGATACCTTCACCAATAAAAGTACCACGTAAAGGATTCAACAGGTCACGGCCGACACTCAACGCTAACAACTCCGTCGCCGTTGCCTTTATTTGATAACTAGCCTTTGCGGATTCGCCCAGTTTCCACACCCTGCCCCGCTCTAGTTCCTCCGAAGACACATCCAAGCCCGCCTCCTGCAAAGCTTCGATGTCACGTCGCAGCGTTCGCGTGTGCAACGAACTTAAACCAAGTTCGTCGATTAAGGCGTCTCTAAGTTCACCTAGCGTATACCCAAATCGAGTACGTTCAAGAATTTGCAGGAGTTTGTGCTGTCGGATGAGTTGATCGTTACGAGCCATAAATGAGTTTGCCCCAACGGTTAGAGAGTAGACCAATCGATTGGTGCATCTTTATCCACCGACGGAATATCACAATGTAGCGCTTCAGAGTATTTTTGAGCGGCACCCGTATTGAATATAACAATCCGATCATCCGCACTAACCGTACCATCGGCTAGACATTTCTCTACGGCACCGATGCACGCTCCTGTTTCCGGACAAATACTGATTCCTTCTTGGGACATTCCAAGACGCATCCATTCGCCAATTCGTGATTCTTCAACACTCACAGCGGCGCCTTGGCTTTCCCTGACAGCATCAAGGATCATGAAATCGCCGACTGCGGCCGGCACCCGGATGCCTCTCGCCATAGACTGAGCATTAGCGAAAGGCTCAGCGTGTTTCTCGTCTTCCTCGAAAGCTTTAACGATTGGTGCACAACCGTCACTCTGGACGCTGAACATCCGTGGCATCTTACTGCTTTCAAGCCAGCCCAGTTCAGCCAGTTCCTGGAAAGCCTTCCACATTCCGATCAAGCCCGTGCCTCCACCTGTCGGATAGAAAATTGCATCCGGCAATTCCCAGTTGAATTGCTCCGCCAGCTCAAGTCCCATCGTTTTCTTACCTTCGATTCGGTAGGGCTCCTTGAGAGTAGATAGATCAAACCACCCCATCTCCTGCTTGCCTTCATTCACAATGCGGCCGCAGTCTGTGATTAAACCATTTACGCGGTACGCATGAGCGCCGTAGGCAATCGCTTCGTACTGATTGATGATTGGAGTATCAGCAGGCATAAACACATAGCAATCCATTCCTGCTCGAGCGGCATATGCCGCTGCGGCTCCCCCAGCATTCCCGGCTGTAGGCAAGGCGACACTCTTAATGCCAAAGTGATTGGCCATTGTCACTGCCATTGCCATCCCTCGGCTTTTGAAACTCCCGGTTGGCAATTGGGATTCGTCCTTTACCCAGAGATCTGTTGCGCCGAGAGCACTCCCCAAACGAGGACTCTTCAGCAATGGTGATAGACCTTCACCGAAACTAACGATCTTTGACTGATCATAGACAGGCAATAATTCCATGTACCGCCATAAATTGGCTGGCCGCCCCAATAGATCATCTCGTGAAACGGTCTCTCGAATAGCCGGCAGATCATACCGAACCCAGATGGGCCGACCCGCATGGAGAGTCTGGATTACGTTCGGTTCTAATTGCGCACCGTCGATAGCGCCTTCTAGATGGGTAACAAAAGAGGATTGTGCGATAGACATTTTTGAAAGGAAATTGAAGGGAAGAAGGATTAGTTTAGGAGAACATAGGTGCCAATTTTGTATAGGCGGCGAAACCACCGGCAATCAATAAGCCGAGGGCTGAGAGAGCGACGAAGAAATCCCAAGTCGCTGAAGGTGCCACTCTTGAATCCGAGTGCTTAAATCGGAAATACAAGGCAGCAAAGCCAAGCATCGGCAGCATGATGGATTGCATTAAACCACTCATGAGAACCGCCACAACTGGCTTGACGCCGAGGCAATACGTAATGCCGCAGATCGCCGGTAGGATTATACAACAAATCTTTACCGACTTGCGGTAACTTTCCTCACCGGGCTTGATGATGCCGAGCGTGCCTAACACATCAGAGAACATTCTGGCATTTCCGGCACTAGCGACGAAGAACGTTGAATAAAGAACTGCGATCGCGCCAAACAGGAATAAAGACTCAGCAGTTTCGCCGAAGACTGGCCGGTACATTACGCCGAGCGATCGCACCATATCTGAGTCCTGAGGTTGCAAGTCAATTCGCCCAAGAATAGCCGCACCCAGCAAGTAAAAAGCTATCGTTGCAAACGTATAGACTCCGGCCGATGCCCAGGCATCTACCTGCAATACTTTCATCCACCCACGAGCTCGGTTGGCCCACTCTTCGGACTGATCTCGGGGGCCAGTAAACTTGGCATACCCTTGCTCCATACACCAGTACGGGTAGGCGATGAGCTCTGCAGCCCCGACTCCAATAATGCCAAACGTTGCGAGTGCAACTCCCAGGCCTTCCATCCAATCATTTCCTACACCGAAGCTTAGGCCTTCACGAATGTTATCTAGCGTAATTCGCCACGTGCTTGCAGCGTCCACAGTTTGCAGACCAAATACATTCACAATGGTCACTAATGTAAATAGTCCGACTAATACCGTGGAGAACATCTGAATGAATCCATATTTTCCGACAACAAGGAGCACGATAGTAGCGATCGTCAAGCCAACCGTATAGTAAACGTCATCTTTAGATTTTTGCACGTCCTGAGGCAGGTCTCTCAATTGGGCATATTTATCGATGAATTCATTAACTTGATTTAGGGTTTCTGGATCTCCATCCGCTTCTCCTTGCACTATCGATGTCAACAATGCACGTGAGTCAGCCAAGACCTTTGTCGCGTCTTCCTTCGCCTTGTCATTATCTGCTACTCGAAGTGCACGCGTTGCATCTGCAAATTGAGTTAGTAGCGGTGAAGTTAGTACGCCCGCTTTTACTAACCCAGCGGCAGTACTTGCGTCTGATTGAAGCTCATTGAAAAACTCCAAACTCTCGTCGGTCTGGGGTGTCGTTCCATCAACGTACGAAAGACTTTTTAATGACTCTGCTGAAGCGATTTCATTGGCAAGAATATCAGCCGCCATCCCCGGCAATTCTGATGCCTTCTCGGGATCCTTCTGCATCAGGTCATACTGTGCTCGCAGGACCGTTAAAAGCGTCTCTGCTTCGCGATATTCGTTAAAATCTCGGCCTTCCTGTGTGAGGGGCATACTGATAGACATCGCCTGACCAACACCACCTACGATTCCGCCCAATTGCCCCATAATGAAAGCAAACATTACGAACCAGTACCAAATGAACCAGTTTCCTTTGCCTTCGATACGAGGACCAGGAAGCATATTCAAACCACGGATCGATGTAATACCGTTAATTAACGTAAATCGCCCCAATTCGACTTGAACGAATACCTTGATAATGCAACCAATGATAATCAGCCAAAGTAGAGTGAACCCCGCTTCCGCACCGGTACTGGTCGTAGCGATCAATTCGCCGGAGCCAACGATCGAGCCTGCAATAATCAATCCGGGTCCGATCTTTGTCAGAATAGATCGGAATTTCGTTGGAGGTTCCTGAATTCCTATCGAAGGGACCTCATTCACATTCTCATCGACCATACGTACTTACGCCCTAACCGTTAGATAAGTGGGAATGCTCTAAACAGAGCACAAAATGCAAGGATACCAATAATTGGTGCCCGATGCATGTCTCCTAATGCCCAACTTCAGAATTTCTTTAACTGATTAGAAATTCTAGTCGAGTCTTAAGGAATTAGAGGGCGAAAGTTATCTGGCAAGCTAGACTGCTCAACCATAGTTTCGCAACTGTCATCAACGGATTCGGCGGCTTGAATAGGTACTGCGACCTCTTCAGCAGGCCGAATAAAGACACTGTTGGCTCGCTGAGTTTGAGTTGGCTGTGGTACGATTCCACCACTAACACCGAAGGCATCATCACTAATGGAAATTGGGTGTGAACATCCACATATTACAAAGCTAATGCAGATCAGACATGTGAGAGCTAGTTTTACTATATTCATCATGAATACCCAACGAATCGCGAAGACAACTTCTTACGTGTCTCCAATCGTCCGTACTCCTGACTATGTACACGCCTTTTTTAATTTTTTCCCAATTTCGTGAGCAGATCATAAATTCGCGGATCTTTGAGGGTCTCCGCGATGAGTGCAGCCCCTGAATATGTATGACCAGAGTTATGAATCCCTGGTACTGCAACAGCCACCGTACCAGCATCTACAGCGGCTCGGCACCCGTTTTCACTATCTTCAAAGACCATCACTTCGCTAGGTGAGAATCCTATTCTGCTGCAGGCCATAAGGTAGCAATCCGGAGCTGGTTTTCCATTTTCAACGGATTCTCCACCTAATATAAATTGGAAGCAATCGAGATATCCAAACCTTTGTAATAGGTCAGACGCATAGTCCGAGGTGCTGGACGTGCATACTGCGGCAGGAATCCCTTCCCCATTGATAAAGGCTATCAATTCCGGGAATCCAGGCATCACATCTAAGATATCAGGCAACACTTCCATGAAATGCGTTTCTATTCTTTGACGAATTTCGTCGACCGATTCACCAAGTGAATAGTATTCCTTAAGAATCGCGGTGGAGACCGCTGCCTGTTGTCCCATCATACGGCGTTGCACTTCTGGGTGATAATCATACCCAAAGGGCTGCAAAAACCGATTTGTGGCCTCTATGAAGACGTCTTCGGTATTAAAAATGAGTCCATCTAGATCAAATACGACGGCTTTGACCATACTACTGCTGAGTCCTTCATGGTGAAACTAACGACGCCAACCATCACTTTCATCAATTCCGAATGCTAAAATGGTAGGGCTAAACTCATTGATAACCTCTTCGCCGTATTCTGTCAGCCGTTAGATCCAAATTGCCTGCCTCCATCCCCGATAACAATGATCTTTTCAGCTTTGTCGAAACCGAGACGATCCCTGAGGATGCTAGGCACTGGGAACGAGAGCATTTCATTCCAGTTGCACGAGCTGATTGGCGTGTCCTAATGACCGAGGCTGCTGTCGAGGGAGGCCTTGATCACGATCAATTCGAGGAACTTTGTGCTTTGCTCGACACACTAGTTCATATGACGAGCTATCATGAAAACGCTAGTATTAGCGAGTCCTATTCCCTCGTCGACCCTGACAATATCGGCGAACGTTTAGCGGAAGTCGCGAGAGCTGAGGACTATGATTCCCGTTGCCAAACAGTGATTCGGCAACTCGACCAAATCATGATTCGCGGGAACTATCAAAAGCTGAACAGGTCCGAGTTTCTTGAGGCATTAGATAAGGCGTCCGAATTTGGTATGCCGATGCAGGCCGATTTTTCGGTTTTCAAAAGGATCGCCGTTTACGTACGAGGCAAGGTCGTCGGTCAACGTACGCGACGAAGGGCGATGAACTTCTACCGCAAGGAAGAGGTCGACGTCCCACTGTTTCAACGGCTAGTCATCTGTTTTCAGCTTACCGAGGATGCAACTTCAAAAGACGAGCACCGTCACGATTGCTTATACATAAAATGCTTTAAGAATATTCCCCAACATGACATCGACATGTTGCTACCAGGAACTTCGGTCAGGATGTCGTTAGTGGATCGAGGTAAGATCGCGTTGCCAACAATCTCCGGCTTGGCAATGCTAACCTTCCGCATCGTATTTCTTGCATCC
>CALKCC010000234.1 GCA_938082855.1 uncultured Pirellulaceae bacterium
GCGGCTGCATTCTGAGCGAGCACTCTGGAAGACTCCAGGTAAGTCAGGTCGTTCATCAAGGTTAAAGCATGCAGAGGAGTATTCGTAGTTGGGGTGGTAACCTGACAAACCCTTCGTTTGGCATTGTCAAACAGGAATGCCGGAGCAGCACTTCTGCGCCAGAATGTATAAACAGTTCTTCTGAATTGAGCATCTCCCTGGCTGGGTTTGTACTTAAAACGCCCCATGGTGATATCAGCCCAGACACCAGACGGTTGATAAGGTCTCACAGGAGGACCACCAACGGTGGTGTCCAACAATTGACTTGCCTGTAAGACGGAGTCGCGAATCATCCATGCCGGCATGCGAAATCGCTCCGCTCGGGCAAGCAATCTGTTTTCCGGGTCTATTTCCAGAAGCTTGCGAGGGTCGCCACCTAAGTCAGAAGATTGCCGATAGGTGGCACTCTGGACGATCTGTCGGATGAGTGATTTTAGATCCCAATCGTTTTCGAAAAGCTCGACTGCGAGCCAGTCCAATAGCTCCGGATGCGTGGGCAACTCACCTTGGATGCCGAAGTCTTCTGCTGTTCGTACCAACCCTTTGCCCATGATGAGACGCCAGACGTGATTGACGGTCACTCGGGCTGTAAGTGGATTGTCACGATCGACCAGCCATTTTGCCAGTCCTAAACGGTTGTTTGGTACACCTTCCGGCAACGCACCTAAAACGGGAGGTACCCCGGAATTCACTTCGTCGCCTTTGGCATCCCAAACTCCACGCAGGAGAATATGGCTAGTTCGAGGTTCCGAGCGTTCAGCCAACACCATGACCCGTTTGTCCCCAGCAGCACTCTTGAATTCGCTGAGCTGTCCCTGAGCCTCATTCAGTGGAATCTTAACTCGTTGGTAAGCAATATCGTCGATCAGGAATTGTTGTAGCAGTTCCGCTCGTAACCCACTGTCGATGTCGGTAACGGATTGAGGAGCCGAGTTGGCCAGTTTTTGTAGAGGGGCGGGATTGAGGGATCGAACCGCAGTACCTGCTTGATCGGTTAAAGAGATTCTAAAAGCCCCCAGATTATGAGCTCCCTGGAGCGAACGTTGTTGTAACTCCAGATATAGAGACTCTTCTGGTGCCAGTACGAGCGGGGTTTCTAATGCGAGTACGGCTGTGCGCGCCGTTTTGATATCCGAGTCGAATGAAGCCCAGCCATTTCTAGGATCATCATCAAGAATGTGAGCCACTAGCCCGTATCCGTTGTATTTGCCACGGTCAGCCTGATGGTCGGCAATGGCCTGAGCAAACTTGATGTCTCGTACGGTGGAGGTTGCAGTGGAAACAACACGTAACTTGACATCGGTCAGGATGAAGTGCCCTGAGTCACTGTGGGAATAGGCGCCGTTGGTATGGGCGTCAGCTGGTGGTACTTCGATTTTCACGCCTGTTATGCGGTTGAGATTGGGGCGGCCAGTCAGCTGGTAGTCTTCATGGTGGGGGTTCTTGTCATCGGCCAGGATGAGCCCGTCGTCATTCGAAGTTAATTTCGTCCCAAAGGCCGTTGATAGATCGGAGGGCGTGAAAGGACGCCATGTCTGATAATCCTGAGATAGGTCGGTAATCGTCTTTGCCAGCCAATTCTCAAAACGGGTATTTGCTCGCGCGTATTCTTCGCGTTCTGCTTTCAGACGAAGGTCGACTAATGCTTGCGTGGATTCGATGTGGGGGTCGACCGTCGCAGGCTTGTAATTCAGGAATGGCTTCGCGCCTCCTCCCGCCTTTCCATCTTCTTCGATGGAATTGAAGAAACTGAACATTTGATAATACGACTGATGTGAAATCGGGTCATACTTGTGGGAATGGCACTGGCAGCATCCAAGCGTGACTCCCAACCAAACCGTGCCAGTTGTGTTGACTCGGTCGATCACGTATTCAATTCTAGACTCCTCGGGATGGCGACCACCTTCACCATTGGCCATGTGATTGCGATGAAAGCAGGTGGCAAGTTGCTGTTCTGCCGTCGCATTGGGCAGTAGGTCGCCCGCGAATTGTTCGATCGTGAATTGATCGTAAGGCATATTGCTGTTAAACGCATTAATGACCCAGTCTTTCCAAGGCCAGTTGTTGCGAGTGGAATCGCTTTGGTAGCCGTCGGTATCGCTATACCTCGCAGCGTCTAGCCAGAACATGGCCATGCGTTCTCCATAATGAGGAGAATCTAGTAGTTGATCGACGTACTCCAAGTAGGCCGAGTCATCTGGGTTGGAGGGATCGTAACTTTCCACGAACTTGTCAACGGCTGCAGGAACAGGAGGAAGTCCCGTTATGTCGATGGCGAGTCGACGTGCTAATGTTCTGGCAGCTGCTTCGGGAGAAGCAGGCATGCGAGCGTCTTCCAAGCGGCTTCCTACAAAAGTGTCGATCGGATTTCGCACCCAACGCTGCGTCCTTTTGTTTACTTGCGGTAAGCCAGGACGTTCAATTCGGGTGAATGACCAATGTTGTTCGTAAGCAGCTCCATTGGCGATCCAGTTTTTGAGAGTGGTAATTTGGTCGTTCGTCAGATGCTTGTCAAAATCCACAGGTGGCATTTTGACGGACTCATCCTTGGTGACGATCCTGCGAATCAATTCACTTTCACTGACATGTCCCGGCTTGATAACCTGATAGTCACCTCGGGGCTTGAAAGCGTCCTCGGAAATGTCCAATCGAAGGTCTGCTTCTCTTGTATTCTCGTCGGGGCCGTGACATTGGAAGCAATTCTCAGCCAAAATTGGCAGGACTTCTTTTCGGAAGGATACAGCCGGAGCGGCCATTAGCTCGAAAGCTGATAGCAACGTCAAAACAAGAGTTAAAGCTAGGGTGCGCATGGAATACTTCAGTGGGGTTAAGGAAGGTTCTATTTTAGCAAATTGCCGATTTCCATTTAACCGGCCCCCCCATTCTCACTCTTTCGTGCTGATTCGGCCGTACCATTCCGGGTGCCTGTCATTGAATCGATGGATTTCATGTTCATCGGGTACGCGTACAATTCGTTTGTTGCGAGTATCCTCTGGAATGACCGTGCCATACAAGATTTCGTATTCGCGGTGGTCGGCAAAGTGCTGATCGTCTCCATTAGGTGAAATGATTTTACTGCCTCCAATGAATTGAAAGCCTCGCTCTAACCCTACTCGATTCACGGCCGCATAGAAGATTTTATTTTCGACCGCTCGGGTGTTCACAATGTACTTTGGAAAGGTTTCCGCGCCGGGAGGCCAATTCGTGGGGAGCACAACCAAATCCGCTCCATCCAACGCCATGATTCTAGAAGATTCAGGAAAGCTTCCGTCATAACAAATGTTCATTCCCACTTTGATTTTGCCAAGATCATAGACTTCAAAAGGTCTGTCGCCGGGAGTTGTAAAACGATCGATCCCTAAAAACGGTAAATGAATTTTGCGATAGCTTCCAATCACTCCGTCGGGACCAACTAACACACAGGCATTGAATAGCTTATCGTCGACCTTTTCCAAAGTTCCATAGACGACATAGCTCTTAGTTTCGGCACAGACCCTTGTCATGAATTCAGTGCTGGCCCCAGGGATACTCTCTCCCCATGGCATCGCTTCCTCTAGCGAACTAAAGCAATAGCCGGTGACAGCGCACTCAGGGAAAATCGTCAACTCGGCTCCGTTGGAGGTTGTTTCACGGATCGCCTGTTCCATGTTTTCCAAATTTAATTCGGGCTCCATGATTTTGATGTCCATTTGAACACCAGCAATTTGCATGCTTGTTGCTTCACTCATGAAAAAATCCTTTATTGACTGTGATGTATGCGCTGTTATTTGAGCTGTAGATTGAATCTATTTGAGGTGTTATTTGGTGACCAAAGGAGGGCGGCGGAGATGATACTCGGTTTCTTCCTGGAAGGCTCTGGCCGCGTTTAAGATTGTCACTTCGTCATACAATCGGCCGACAAACTGAATACTTTGAGGTTCGTAGGTCTCACCATCATCACCCTTTTCGATAAACCCGCTGGGCATAGCGATTGATGGATGGCCGGTCATATTGGTAATCAGTAATTCATCGCCACCGGAAGATACGAAGAAGTCGATTTTGTTCATCAGAACTCGCATTTCTTCCTGAAGTCGTCGTCTAATTCTCAATGCCCGCAAGTATTCCACTGCAGGTACGTATTCTCCGCGACGGAAAATGGCTGGCCAGGAATTGAGTCCCTCTTCGATTCCCGCTCTTGTTAGTGGGTCAAACTGAGAGGCAGCTTCACTAAACAGGATGGTCGTCAGAGGCCAGGTGGGTATCGACTTAGGCAGTTCAATAGGCACCAGTTTGGCACCTCGATCTTTGAGGATTTGAAGCTCTTCGCGTTCCTCGACAGCTTGCTTCCCTTCGATATATCCGACTTTGAGATCTTTCATGCTTACCATTTGAGGCCAATCAAAAGGTCTATCAACGACCGATGGATCATCACCACCTTTGCCCTGAATCGCCTCGAAGACGAAACCACAGTCATCCGCACTGCGACAAATAGGTCCCAGTTTATCCATGCTCCAGCTCAGGGCCATACAGCCGTCTCTGGAGACTCGGCCGAATGTCGGCCGCAATCCTGTTACGCCACATCGTATGGAGGGAGAGACGATGCTTCCCAGTGTTTCACTGCCGATAGAGAATCCGACACAGCCAGCGGCTGTCGCACTTGCTGAGCCGGCACTTGAGCCACTCGCGCCCTGTTCTACATTCCAGGGATTCATAGTGGGGCCTCCATACCAGCGGTCACCCATTGCTAAGGCTCCGAGCGACAACTTTGCCACTAAGATGGCGTCGTGAGCGTCAAGCTTTTCAAGGACATAAGCCTTGTGGTCAATGACTCGGTCTTTAAACTGCGGTGCTCCCCAGGTCGTCGGATAGCCAGGGTAGGCCATGAGGTCTTTGGCTCCGTAGGGAATTCCGGTCAGAGGATTGAAGGCTCGTAGACGATGACTTTTGGGGTCATCCAATAGCTTCGCTTTTTCCATCGCAGCTTCTTCGGTGAAGTTGACGACGAATTTAAGAAGAGGGTCAAATTGCTTGAGACGCTTAAGGTAGACTTCCGTGAGATAGGTTGCAGAGATTTCTCCGCGGCGTAGTAGGTCATGCTGTTTTCGTAACGGCAGGAAGGCCAGATCTTCGTCATGGTCTGGGCGTTCCTGAGGTCGGTAGTTGGATTGGTCTTCACGAGTGGTTTCCCGTGGCTCGGCCTCGTGTTCCCCGGGCAGTAGGTGCATCTTAAGAGCTGGCCATGTGTCATAACCGACGTCATAAGATCGCAAAGCTTCTAGATCTCGCAACGTACGAGTGAGGCCCGTTGCCGTCTCGTTACGTTGCTCATCGGTCAACTCAATCCCGGATACCCATTCGGCCTGCTTTACCATTTCGACCGTCACTTCAGTCGCCGATGCGGCCTGCACGGTTAACGCCCGGTGGAATGCTGCTGTCCCGATCCCCGTGGCGCTTAACCACCCCATAAGTTGGCGACGATTAAGTGTGTTTTCGGAGTTTTCAGAATTCGTAGCAGCCATAGTTTTTCGTTTCGAAAACGGATGAGTTTTCCGGTATAACCGTCACAATCGCAACTGAAATGAACTGGGAGTCCATTAGTTACTACGACTGTTGAAGGTCTGCTTGTCCAACCTAAAAACCGAGTTGATAATCAAGAGGATTATCTTTCTTGTTCCTCGGACATGCTTGAGGAACATCACGGCCCATTTCAAGATTTTATCATGACCAGACAGGCTTCTGCCAATCACTCAGCTCAGGATTCTCGCGTCCATGTATGGGCTCATCATCTCGGCAAAGTTGCCGGTCCAATCGTTTTTGCAGCGATTGGAATCTTGGCGATCGCAATTTGGCTTTCCGTAGATTGGTATTCGTCTGCCTTGTCGGATGAAATTAGCCCCGTATACGTAGGTAAAAACAAATGCGTTTCTTGTCATCAGCAGGAAGCCGATAAGTGGACCGGTTCCCATCATGATCTAGCAATGCAGGTTCCTACTGAGAAATCGGTCCTCGGTGATTTTGATAATGCCACGCTGGAGCATCATGGCGTTACCTCGACGATGTTTCGTCGAGGTGAGAAATTCATGGTCAACACCGAAGGGGAAGATGGTGAGATGCATGACTTTGAGATTAAGTTCGTGTTTGGTGTCGATCCACTGCAGCAGTATTTAGTTGAGTTTGACCGTCTCGATGACCAACCGGAGGAAGAAGTTGCGAGATTGCAGGTTTTGCGAGTTTCCTGGGATACCACGAATCAACGTTGGTTCCATTTAGATCCCCCGGATGTCCATGAAAAACTTGCTCCAGATGATGACCTACACTGGACTGGAATCGCCCAACGTTGGAATAACATGTGTGCTGATTGTCATAGCACCAATCTGCAAAAGAACTTTGATCCAAATACAAATAGCTACCACACGACGTTCAGTGAAATCAATGTAAGCTGTGAAACATGTCATGGCCCAGGAAGCGTTCACGTGGAATTAGCTGAGTCGAAATCACTCTTCTGGGATCGTAAACATGGATACGGCCTTCCTAAACTGAAAGGCAAAGACGCCAAAACAGTGGAACGCCAAATTCAGTCCTGTGCTCCCTGTCATTCCAGACGTCGAATTGTTCACCCAGACTTTTCTGGCGGAGACAGCTTTCATGATCATTTTGCCAGTGAACCGCTGCGGCCAGAAACCTACCACAAAGATGGTCAGATCATGGATGAAGTGTATGTCTTTGGTTCCTTCATTCAAAGCAAGATGTATCACAAAGGCATCAAATGTACCGATTGTCATGATCCCCATAGCGTTCGAGTTAAATATGATGACAATCGGCTCTGTACTTCCTGTCATCAGCATCCGCAAAAAAAATACGATACTCCTGCACACCATCATCACAAACCAGGTAGTAAAGGGGCGTCCTGTGTGGAATGCCATATGCCGGAGACGACATACATGGCAGTGGACCCTCGACGGGACCATTCACTCAGAGTTCCAAGGCCAGATTTAAGTCTTAAAATTGGTACGCCCAATGCCTGCGTTAAGTGTCACCTAGAAGATGATATTGCACCGTCTGCAAAACTAGCGGACGGGCGAAAAGAGGAATTGCATATTAAGCAATATATCGACTGGATACGCTTAGCTTACGACGGTGAGGAAGATGTCAGTGAGCAGTTGGAGACGGTTAATCGCTGGGCTCATGAAGCTGTTCTTGAGTGGTATCCGGAGTCCAAGCACCGAGGTACTCACTTTGGTGAAGCTCTGCATTCAGCCTGGTCGTTAAACGAACAGTCCAATGATGACATTATTGATTTGTTTGATGATCCTGACAGTCCGGCAATTGCCAAAGCCTCGGCATTGATTTGGTTAGATCCCAGTCGTAGCTCAGATGCTCTTGATATCATTCTCGCATCACTAAATAACCCCAATGAACCGCAATTGCGAGTGGCTGCGATTTTGGCACTTCAAGGCTATCGCGACGTCAATACAAATCAAAGTCCATTCAAAACCTTGCGCAATAAAGTGATGCCATTATTAGATGATCCAGTGAGATCGGTTCGCACCGCTGCTGCTCAAGTCGTCTCCGAAGTACCTCAACAGTTGTGGTCTTCCGAAAACCGAACTTCCTTTAACAAGGCCCTAAAGGAACTAGAGCTTGGGTTGTTGGTTAATAACGACCGAGCAGCCACGCACCTTACACTGGGAAGTATTTATGAAAATCTAGGTAGACCGGAACAGGCTGAAACCGCGTACCGCCTGGCAATTCAGGTCGAGCCAAATGCGACGGGTCCTCGCGCAAATCTCGCTGAATTGTATACGCGTTTAGCGGAGAACTTGGGTCGGCAGTATCAACAGGCTCCACAGCAGGCTCCGCCAAATACTCAGCAATTGATCCAGGGGTACATGATCCAGGCTGAGCAATTGCGTAAAGCAGAATTAACCAATTTTGAACGTGATGCCAGCTATGCTCCTAACAATGCGGCAGTTCAATATCGATATGGATTGGCATTGTATCGAGACGGCCAGATGGAAGCTTCAGTTAAAGTTCTTAAACGTGTGCATGAATTGGAGCCTCGAACTCCGGTTTATATGATTGCCTTGAGCCGATTATTGCAGGCATTGGAAGAGTACGAAGAAGCACTCGTAATTGCAGAAAAGCTCGTGAAAATTGAACCACAACATCAAGGGCTCGTAGAAGAACTTAAGAACCAAATTCAAGCCAACCCATCTTCCACCCCGGACGAAGGATAATCTGCATGTCAATTAACATCGCAATCGTACCGGTGGCTGGACTTGGCACAAGTGTGCTACCACTTACTAAAAGCCAACCTAAAGAAATGCTGGCGGTCGGACGTAAACCGGTCGTGCAATACGTGGTGGAAGAGCTCGCCTCGAATGGTATTGAGCGAATCCTGTTTATTACATCACAGGGTAAGTCTTCCATCGCAGCTCACTTTGATATTGATGAAAATCTAATTCAGTATTTACGTGAAACCGGAAGAGAAACAAATCTGGCTGAGTTGAATTACGAACGCCAGAATATCGAGTACTTCTACACGCGACAACGCAGGCAATTGGGATTGGGGCATGCCGTCTTATGTGCTCAACCTCTCGTTGGTAAAGAACCGGCTGTCGTCGCTCTGGGGGATTCGATTATCGGCAGGCGAGCTTCCAGTAATATCGTGTCCCGAATGGTCGAAGCATATGAATCGGAAAAGGCAGATGCTGTCATCGCATTGGAGCCGGTAGACGCTGACGATGTGGACCAATATGGAATCGTGGATGTGAGTGAGGACCGTCAGGGACTGTTGCGAATTCGAGGGGCCATTGAAAAGCCTCTTGCCGACGATGCCCCAAGTAATCTTTCGATTGCTGCTCGGTATGTTTTCAGCCCGGCTATCTATCAGGCTTTACATGAAATTGAAGCTGACCGCCACGGAATCCTCCAGCTAACCGATGCGATTGACTACTTGATTCAACAGGATGCTAAAGTTATCGGTATCCAGCTAGATCCAGGCGTAAAGCGATATGATATCGGTAATTTCCAAAGTTACTTCAAGACGTTCTTGGAGTTTACGCTAAGCGATCCTGAGTTCGGAGAATCCATGCAATCCTTTGTGCAGGACTATCTAAGTCAGCTGAATCAGCAGTCTGACCAGGTAGAAAAGGGGTAATTGATGGAGATAATTCGTCGTCGCGCCTATGCTCGTGCCGGATTGATTGGGAATCCATCCGATGGCTATCACGGTAAAACCATCGCCGTGCTGGTACGCCAATTTTTTGCCGAAGTCGTACTTTATGAATGGGAAGACCTCGAAATTGTTCCCAGCCAGGATGATCAATCCCGGTTTCACTCCATTCAAGATTTAGCCACCGATGTTCAATTGCATGGCTATTATGGCGGTATTCGACTAGTCAAAGCGACGATTAAAAAGTTTCTCGAGTATTGTCAGGGTCGTCATGAGTTACACGACCGGAATTTTTCGATTCGTTACGAAAGCAATATTCCTCGAGCGGTTGGTATGGCTGGGTCGAGTGGAATTATCGTGGCAACGCTGCGAGCGTTGATGGACTTCTACCAAATTGAAATTCCACTAAGAGTGCAGCCCTCTCTCGTGCTCAGTGTCGAGCGTGAAGAGTTGGGGATACAGGGGGGCCTTCAGGATCGAGTCGTGCAGTGCTACGACCAACCGGTCTATATGGATTTCTCTGAAGAGGCAATGAGTGAAGAACATGGACTAATGTGTGGTGCCTATGAGACCCTCGATCCTACTAAGCTACCACCACTGTACCTCGCTTTTGATCAGTCTGTTGGAGAGCCAACCGAAGTATTTCATAACAATATTCGGGGACGATTCAATCAAGGAGAGTCCAGCGTTGTCGCGGCAATGCAAAAATTTGCGGCGTTAACTGTAGAGGCTCGAACGGCTATTGCCGAAGGGGATCACCAACGGCTTGCCACACTGATCGACGAGAATTTTGATACTCGGCAATCCATTTGCCAGTTGCCAACCGGACAGGTGCGGATGGTGGAACTTGCCAGAGCTACCGGCGCGAGCGCAAAATTCGCTGGCTCCGGCGGTGCTATTGTTGGCACTTACACCAACGCATCCATGCTGGCCGAACTGGAATCCACACTTGCCTCAGCGGGTTGCCAAGTGTTGAAACTCAGCTAACCGCTGCTCAGGCTTAGCTTATTCGATGACTATGGGGCCTTCTTTACGGCTGCGATCATAGAGCTCTTTCCAGCGGGCACTACCGTCGTTAGGTAGCAATTTACTGTCGACTCCCTTCTCAAAGTACGGCATGTTGCCAGGAGATCGAGCAGGATTGAGCATGAAGTTGACTGTGCCGTTGTTTGCGGTGTACATGCGGCGACCATCGGTGTAGGTGGTTTCAATCATTCGCGGAGGGTCAGGCCGTTCAGCTGGTTTGTCGACACGATAGCGATTGACAATGCTCCAATCTAATTCCACTCCCAGTCCCGGTTTGTCGGGAATGGCTGCGAATCCTTCTCTAACGCGAATCGGCTCTTTGAGCATGTCATGAACGTATAACTGATGGCAATTGACCGCTGGCCAGGTTGCTGCGGAGCAAACGGCTCCAAAATGCAGACTGAAGGCTGCTGTTAATCCTGCTCCGACTAGCTGTAGCCAAAAACGCATGTCCATAGTTTCAGCCACATGAGCCTGACGCATGAGACGCGTGGCGCCACCGCCGATCACAAACCCATCGCAGACATCGTGTTTCACGACATCTTTAGGAGTTGGAGTGCCATAGTGAAGCGAGACTCCCGCGCGAACGGCGGCCGTAATGGCAGCGTTCCCCTGAATGTCTCGTTGTGGAATCGGAGATTCGTATATGTCGACCTGTGGGAATTGGTCCATCCACTTCAGAATCGGGATTCCCTGTTCGGCCGTCAGTAACGTTTCGTTGAAATCCATATCGATTTTGAAGTCTTCCGGCATGGCCTTGGCGCAGGTTTCTGTTTGATCCCACAGGTCAAACCAAGGGCGGCCTTTGGTTTTGTAGGCTTTGTATCCCAGTCGTAAGGCTTCCTGACATTCGCTCAGCATGTCTTCGGTGGGCATGTCGATATTCCACCAGCTCAGAGGAGTCGTGTCGTAGACTTGATTTCCCAGCAGTCGATAGGCGGGTACGTTGCCTGCTTTCCCTACGGCATCAAACAGAGCCATCTGTAAGCCTGCTCCGAGTTCATCATTCCACATTAAATCGGCAGCGTTGCTACCCAAAGCACTTTGAACAGCTTCGTCTGAGGTGACACCCCAACTGTAGTACAGCAGTCCTTCCCCGATGCCGATGGCTCCGCCGGATAATTCGACCGTGATGATTTCGCAGTAACGCCAATGAGGGATCTCCCGATCCATCGCTCGTTGCGGAGCAGGGCGGAACGGAAGCTTGACGGTTTGTCGTTGAATGTCAACGATTCGTAATTCACTTGGTCGTTTACCAATCCGACTCGCATAGGTGACTTGATTGTAGACTTCGGGTAATCCGGATGCGGCTAAGGCAGCAAAACCGGTTTTCATAAATCGTCGACGTTGCATGGGATTAACTTTCAGGGAGAGAAGTGTAGATGGATGGTTTATTCTTCGTTGACGGCGGGAGAACTGAGAGTGCCAATTCCGCTGATTGAAGCGTGAAGAGTATCTCCCGCTTTAATAAACGTGCCTGTCGTTTTTCCAACACCGTCGGGTGTTCCGGTGGAAATGATATCTCCCGGTTCGAGCGTAACGGATTGGGAAATGAATTCGATCACGGCTGCCACGGGGAATACCTGAAGAGCGGTCGTGCTGTCTTGTCTCAATTCGTCGTTTAGTGAGAGCTTCAAATCCAGAGTTTGTGGGTCTGGGATGCTTGTCGGCGTGGCAATACAAGGACCACAGGGACAGAAGCTGTCGTGCCATTTGCCGTGCATCCAGTCGAAAAAGGCGTCACGTGACCGTTCCTTTCGATTGGGGAATGGATGGTAGGCTCGATCCGAAATGTCGTTGACGACAGTATAGCCAGCAACATAATCGAGCGCCTCGGCTTCAGAGATGTGTTTACCGCGTTTACCAATCACAATCGCCAACTCTAGCTCCCAATCCACTTCGTTGGGATTTACCTTAGGGATCTGAATTGGTTGTCCAGGGTTCGTCAGAGTTGTGGTGGGGGGCTTCATAAAGACATAAGGAAATGTCTCCGCGCGTTCGATAGCCTGCTCCCCACCTTCCTGAACGTGAGCAGAATAATTTCCTGCTAATAAGAAGAGTTTGTTGGGGCGAGCGATAGGGACAAGCAACTGAATCGTATCGCAACAGGTTTTTAAAGTGTCATTGATTTCAGAATCGGCAAGCCATGATGCCACAGATTCAGCATCACCGGCATTTGATCCACTCGGGGGTAGATAGGTCAGGATGCAGGAAGTGTCAGAGAAATCAACGGCTGTGCCATTGGCTTCATTGTACGCCTCGGCCGCGGCAGCAAGTTCCACAACATAGGAATCAAAATAGAATCCTAGTTTAATCTGGTTGTCCTGTTCATAACGACTGATTCTCACGCTGCGTGCTCCTGAGGTTGAAAGATGAGTTTAATTGATTTCGAGACGTCGGCCATCAAGTGATGCCTGAAGGATCGTATCGACGATTTGGACTGTGGCGAGCATGGAATCTGTTGTGTTTCGGCATGCCTCGACATCGCCGCGTATCATTGCGAACCAATCCTGAAGTAAAGCCACCCCTGGACTACCTCCGTAACCG
Source organism: uncultured Pirellulaceae bacterium (assembly GCA_938082855.1). Classification (GTDB taxonomy): domain Bacteria; phylum Planctomycetota; class Planctomycetia; order Pirellulales; family Pirellulaceae; genus UBA721. The sequence goes on from CALKCC010000234.1 coordinate 12,767, forward strand.
GGAGTGGAGTCCGCGGGGGCATCATATGTTTCTTCCATGGCATACCACTGAGGTTGTGGGCCGTGGATTTCTAGTGAACCTCCGGTATTAGGTTTGCTGGGGTCCCAGTGAACCCAGCGTTGGCTCCCACGTAAAGTCCAGTGCACTTCACCGGCCCAGCGAGGAATCCAGTAACCTCCGATCAGAGTGGCGATGGCCCCACTTTCCAAGTCCAAAATGGCTGTGCCACCATCTTCGACCGGAACTTCGGTTGTAGTGAAATTGCCAACGCGGCTTGTGACACCGGTAACAGCTTGTCCGGCAATGTATTGCAGGAGGTCAATGTGATGGCAACTGAGCCAACTGAAGAAACCTGCATAACTCTCGTCGACGTCAAA
>CALKCC010000235.1 GCA_938082855.1 uncultured Pirellulaceae bacterium
GGTAAAACGGAAAATCGATGATGTTCAATCGTCCCTGTGGAAGGATCAGCCACCGATCATAGGCTCCACGCCAAGTCGGAGCGTCCATACCAGTGCCCGGCGTATTTGTACTCACCAAAAATGGCATCCGGTGACAATCGCCACAAACGTTCTGGTGCGGCTGAAAATCGCCGTGCACATGAAATAACTCGAACCCATCACGAGCACGTTGCGTTACAGCATTGTCATAAGGTCGCCTCTGGGCAGGTGGGTAGGCGATACTGAGTAGAAATTTCGCCATTGCATCCCTCTCGGCATCCGACAGGGCACCGGCTTGTCCCTTGTCATTCTTTCCTTCATGGCCCACCAACATCATGGTGTTGGCTAGTCCACCATCAATCAAGTGCCGAGTACTGGTGACGGGATCCTTCACATCACTGTTAGGCTCAACCGATTTATGAATACTAAAACTGTTATTGCCTCCATAAGGGTCCCCCGGAATTCCATCCCAGTGATAGGGTTCGGTATCCCTCAGCCCCCTAATCGGCATCGTGGAACGGGGCATGATCTGATTGCCACCGGTTACGATTGGGGTATTCAATACCCAAAGCAATTGATCAGTGTGGCCATCTGGATGACAACTTGCACACGAAAACGTACCTGTAGTGGAGGCAGCCGCAGTGTTAAACATCATCCGCCCCTTCTTCACCACGGGATCTGTAGGATCTTCCAACGTGACTGTGGCTTCAATCAGGAGCTCATCTTCATTCCGCAAGTCGATAACCGAGACGGTGTTCTCCACCGCATTTAACACCCAAGCTGACCTTGCAGTACCATCTGCGGCACTAACCAGGGCAATACCGCGAGGCACGGATCCAACGTCGACACGGCCCAACACTTCGCCTGTTTCGGCGTCCATCGTGAACACTCGATCAGAACTCGCAGCCGTCGCAACGATCGTCTCATCATCATCGCTGATTTGAATAGCGAAAGGAGTGGCCAATGCCGTTTCCAAGGTCGGTTGCTCGGGCAAAAGCGGCTCCAGTTCTAATCGCTCGCTTACTGCCCCCTGATCACCAAACTCAATCCGCGTTACCTGATTGAGAAACGCACGATTTTCCAGCTGTTTAAGACCGTGCTTTTCTGTGCCCGACTTCCCGTTTGCATCATTTCGTGCATCAGCCTGTGCAATGAACACACTCCCTTTGGAATCCACTGCTAGGCCGTAGAGTAGAGTGCCTAGGTTGCTGACGACCTCAACGAGTTCCTCATTTTTCGTATCAAAGACATACAGGTCACGGTCCGGTACTTCTGGGTGACGAACAATATCAACCACATGACCAATGGACAGCACATTGTTATGCCGTATCGAATGCTCCCAAGCGTCAAAGGTTTTGAGTTTTCCGTCCAAGGGCGGAGTACCACCTGATAATTGGGTTTGATTATTCGATTCAAACGGAGCCACGTACAGCCGGCCATTACGTACCACAATCGCACGTGGGTCCTGAGCGTTGATCGTGAGACGCTTAGTTACTTTCCGGGTCGGTACATTGATGACTGCAATTTGATTTTCAGAAGACAGTGCCACATAGGCCTTTGAATCATTGGCAAATGCAATTCCGACCGGTTCATCGAACCGCGTGGACTTCGTTTGCTGATCCAAGTCCTGAACAGTACCTACCACGTGGTGAAACGTGCTCTTTTTGGGATCCGTGTCGATCACGCTGACGGAATCTGAAATATGATTGGCCACCCAAAGCTCTTTACCGTCGGGCCTTAGCGCCAGGCCGACAGGATCGATCCCTACCGCGATTCTTTTTACCAATTTCCTCGACTTGGCGTGTATGACATCTACGGTATCCGATGGAGTGTTTACAACGTATACAAAATCACCGCCGAGCACGATTGGATTCGCGTGGGGACTCATATGCGAGGAGTGTTGTACGTCATTTCCTATCGCATGCGCACAGCAAATGAGGATTAACGAAAGGGAAACTTTGGAAGAGGAAAGCGAGAATCTAAACACGGCAACTAGCACAATGACGAAGGGGGGGGATAATAACTACACATTCAAATTTTACCAGCCAATTAAGAAATTGGCATCTCCCCCCTAATGAACCTCATCAACTATTAGTCGGAATTAGAGGGAGTAAGATTCAAAAGGCGAATTACAAGGGTTGCCACGCGATACATGAAGCGTCCTAGCCTCTGCATCCACGATCATCGCAAACACAGTTTCGATAAACCCATGTTTGGGATCGGAGGGATTGGAATGCCGGCATATGGAACCGGGATAATTGTCGTGATCCTGGAACATCTCCATGATCCTCGAGGAATCAATCCTCCCCTCCGTTTTCCCTAACAGTTCCGTAATACGAGGCAACCTACTGTAGGATTGGCAAAGTTCGGCAAATTGCTCATTAAAAGGGACGAGTTCTGTGTGTAAGCAGTGATTCGTATGAGCCAGGATTTCGTCGTCTCGCAATACGTAAACGGCGTCAGGGGTCGCTTCAATATTCGCCGGTCCCTGAGGGGTGGTCATCATGATATTCACTGGAATCGCGCGATAGGCAGACTCCAATACATCAATCACGTCCGTCAAATTGGATTGTTCGAAGATTCTACGCAAAGAATAATAATGAGGCACACCGATTCCTCGTGAAGGTGCTGGTAAGGTGTTCACACAACAACCGATTCCCGCATCATTCAAACCCATATACCCAATGAGCCCGGCTTGACCAACACTTAGATAGCTCGGAGCATCTATTGGACTGCGTTTTAACACAATTGTGACCTCGTCAAGCGCGGGATCCGCATCCCATGTCTGAGCCACTAGATGATGGCCATCGACAGTAAAGGTTGGACCGGCCGATATTGAAGTACAGGCGCTGTCCTGATCGTCAGAGAACTGATTCCGAACTTGAGCTAACATCAGTTGCAATAGAGTCACTCCCGAAGACTCTGCGATTCCTTTAAATTCCTCAACCAAATGGGGCGCATACCGAGTAGCATATTCCAACGAACGCGCAGACACGTCATCAGCCTGTTCGGGAGTCACCGTCGCCATGCGATTAGCGCTTTCTAAGGACAGCTCACAGAAACGCTTTACCAAATCACCTGCCTGCTCACCCAGTTGACGGCCCATTTCCCGCGGAATCCCGGACACTTCAAATTCCGGATATCGGGTTTCTTTCCTGTCAGTCAAAACTATTACCGCCGTCCTACGTAGCCCGATTCAAGAGCCGCTATTACAAAACTATATTGAAGTTAGCAACGTATTCGTTAGTAAATGAATACGCCAAAGTCTTAGCGACTGCTAATCCTCCTAATGCGGGCACTAAGGCCCATAGCTGTTAAATTACTCGTCTCGCCATTGAGATTCAACCTGCGAGACAACAGCGCTGCCATCCATTGTCGAAACACTGTCCCTGCCTGTTTGCCTGGGAATGATTTTCATAACTGAAATAGCACATTTGGTAGTCTGCCTTTATAATGCACACATCAAATAAAGTCGTGGGATATATTACCCCATAAAGAGACGTCCAGCATCTTTCACGAGAATTCAAATGAAGAACCATAACAAAACACGACGTGATTTTTTGAAAACAACAGGCGCTGTCGCTGGCGGCTATTGGCTAGGCACCAGCATTGACGATGTGAGTGCCCGTTCAGCGAATGAAAAGCTAAATATCGCCTGCATCGGAGTGGGTGGTCGTGGTTCGGCTAACGTCGGTGGTGTGTCCAGCCAAAATATCGTCGCCATGTGTGATGTGGATGAGTCGAAAGCTGGAAAACGCTTTCAGGAATTCAATAAGGCCGGCAAATTCAAAGACTACCGAGTGATGTTTGATAAGTTAGGCAAACAAATTGATGCGGTCGTTATTAGTACGCCTGACCACACTCATTTCCATCCTGCTCGCCAGGCAATGCTTGAAGGCAAACATGTATATTGTGAAAAGCCACTAGCCCACTCGGCATGGGAAATTCGGCAGCTCACACGCATTGCCGAAAAGATGGACGTTGCGACCCAACTCGGAAATCAGCGTCATGCCAACGCCGGCATGGCCCGTGCTGTAGAAGCTGTCCAATCAGGAATGATTGGTGATATCACTGAAGTATACTGTGCAGTCGGTGGTGACCGTGGGATGCCCGCCATGCCAAAAGAATTCCCATCCATCCCAAGTCACTTAGACTGGGAACTGTGGCAAGGTCCTGTTGCTCACCGGAAATACGCACCTGATTATGTTCCCTATAAATGGCGCTTTTGGTGGGATTACGGGACGGGCGAAACTGGGAACTGGGGCTGCCATATCCTTGACATTCCCTACTGGGCATTGGGTCTCAAATATCCGACTCGTGTCGACCTCGATGTTGTCCCGACGGCGGAGCAGATTGATGCTCAACGTACGCCTAAAACCATGAAAACACGGCTCGAATACAAAGCTGAAAACGGGCACGACGCTGTTACGCTCCATTGGTGGCATGGCTCCTTGAATGAAGTTTTTGCCAAGCATAAAGCAACCAAATACGGCAATACGCTATTCGTCGGGGAAAAGGGTACGATCTCCGCTGGGTTCGACGGCTATAAGGCGACGTTAAACGACGGATCGACTCCTAAAGCTCCCTCACCATCTATTCCGAAATCCCCAGGGTTCTACAATGAGTGGATTAATGCTTGTAAAGGTGGACCACGGTCTACCTGCGACTTCGTCAATTACTCTGGAGCATTGTCAGAAGCAGTCTTGCTAGCCAATGCAGCCTATCGAGCTGGTGGTGGATTTGATTGGGATGCCGCCTCACTCAAGGCGAGTGGCAATTCGAATGCCGACCAGTACATTACATCGCAATTCGCGAAAGGCTGGGAAGTTGAAGAAGTCTAAATCTGATTCTTGATCCAACAACCCGAAAAGGTCATTCATCTGGAGATGGATGGCCTTTTTCGCATTTAGTCCACCAAATTCTCTAAAATAAATCTATGAAAACTCTTTCGCCAATAGCGTCCATCATCCTGATATTGTTATCAATGTCAGATCTCTTTGGCGATGTTCGATTCAATCGTGACGTCCTACCTATTCTTGCTAGCAAATGTTTTGAATGCCACGGCGCCGACTCTGCGTCAAAAAAGGCAGATCTTCGCCTTGATATGCCGGACAACCACGCCCTTAGTCGCAAGCTCGCCCAACGTACGCTGTTGATTGGGCGTATTGATTCCACAGACCCCACAATCATGATGCCACCGCCAGACAGCGGGCATGTATTAACATATGCCGAACGGCAAACACTAACACGCTGGGTACGCCAGGGAGGTTCATACGAGAAACACTGGTCCTTCATACCACCGGCTAAATCAACAATTCCACGGTCTCATTGGGGAGTGAATCCAATTGACCGATTCGCTCATCAAGCAATGAAGATGCATCGGCTCTCACCCAATCCCCCTGCTACCAAAGAGAAGTTGCTGCGGCGACTATGCTTCGACATCGTCGGCCTCCCACCAACGCTTCAACAACTTGATGCATTTCTTCTGGACACTTCGCCAAATGCTACCGAAACGGCCATCGACAATTTACTGAATTCCTCGGCTTACGGCGAACGCATGGCTTCGTGGTGGCTCGATGGCGCTCACTACGGCGATAGCCACGGCTATGATAATGACCTTGAGAATTCACAGTGGCCGTGGCGTGACTACGTTATCGAGGCATTCAATCAGAACACCCCTTACGATCAGTTCTTAACAGAACAACTTGCTGGTGATCTTCTCCCGAATCCAACACCTCGACAAATTCTTGCTACCGCGTTCAACCGCAATCACCGCATTCAAACAGAGGATGGAGCTATTGATGAAGAGTGGCGAACTGAATACGTAGTCGATCGTGTCGAGACAATGGGTACGGTCTTCATGGGCCTAAGTCTAGGCTGTGCACGTTGCCACGATCATAAATTCGATCCGTTAAGCCAAGGCCAGTTTTATTCCCTATTCGCT
>CALKCC010000236.1 GCA_938082855.1 uncultured Pirellulaceae bacterium
AAGCCATGACCCAATACTAGGTCGCCCTGGGATTTGTGAGCCGGATTGCATCAAAGTCGCCGCAGGATCATGGTTGATCGCATCGGTATGAAACGAATTGATAATGCACAGGTCATCTGCGACTTCACTGAGTTTAGGCAACGTTTCAGGTAACCAGTTTCCACCTTTACCGTGTTGGCTGAATTTGAAGATCGAAGGAGCGACAGGGAATGAGGCCTGAGCGTTACTCATGGTGGTCTTCCGGTCATCCGGATAGACGCTCTTAGGAACTTCTTCCCCAAATCGTTCTGCCAGCTGTGGCTTGTAGTCATAGAGATCCATTTGAGCAGGACCGCCAGACTGAAATAGGTAGATGACTCGCTTGGCCTTGGGTTTATGGTGGGGTAGATTTTTCAATCCACCGATGGCCTCTTGATTAGAACGACGCGCTAGTGCCTCCTGACCTAATAACGAGGCCAGACCCAGACTTCCCAGACTGGTACTCATGCGGTTCAAAAAGTACCGGCGATGGTGCAAGTTTTTCGCCTGCTCGAGTTCATTGAGATTCAGACTCATCGTTTGATTATCGCCTCATCCAAATTAAAGATTGTCGATGCCACCATCGTATAGGCTGCCAGAGTGTTTGTATCGAGTTCCGGATTAGCAACCGATTCACCGACGGCGATCAGGGAAGCTGCTTCTGAAGTTTTCTCTTTATAACGGTTCAGAAAGAACTCGAGCGATTCTTGCAGGATTTCCAATTCTTGCTCGGTCGGTGGCCGGGTCAATACGGTTTGGAAAGCGAATTGAAGTCGTTCGGTGGCCGTGTCTCCACCTTGGCTGATAGATCGTTCGGCAAGATTACGAGCGCTTTCGACAAATATTTTGTTGTTCAGTAGCGTTAATGCCTGGAGCGGCGTATTGGTTTGTTCGGTGCGAACGATACAGACTTCACGAGCAGCCGCATTAAAATTCATCATCGTTGGCGGCGGGATCGTACGTCGCCAATAGGTATAAAGGCTGCGTCGATAGAGTTTATCGCCAGTGTCCTGCTTGTAGGAATTGTTTGAAATGGACCGCCAGATTCTAGGAGGCATATAAGGACGTACCGATGGTCCGCCGACTCCTTCGACGTAAAGGCCACTGGCAACCAAAGCCTGATCGCGAAGGGCAAATCCAGAAAGCCTCATCCGGGGGCCTCGCGCCAACAATTCGTTTTTAGGATCACGCTCGAGTAGCTGCGTCGGGGCATCAGAAGATTGTTGATAGGTCGCACTCAACAGGATCTGTTTCATCAGGGCCTTGGTGTCCCAGCCGGAGTGAATGAATTGAGATGCAAGATAGTCCAGCAGTTGAGGGTGTGACGGTAGTGTACCCTGAGATCCAAAGTTCTCACTCGACTCAACCAGGCCACGTCCGAACAGTTGTTGCCAAAAACGATTGACCGCAACTCGAGCGGTGAGTGGATTGTCAGGGTGAACCAGCCATTGAGCTAACTCATATCTGGAATTTGGTTGCATGTCGGGAGCAAAGTTCAGAGCCGAGGGAATGGCTGGTGATAATGGCTTCGACTTGTCCGGCAAATTGTACTGCCCGCGATTCAGTAAATACGTTTCTCGTGGAGTATCCAGATCGTGCATCACCATGAGTGTTTTGGCGGAGCCTGGCTGGGGGCGTTTTAGTCCGTTTCCTGCTTCCTTACGGGCGTTGGTCAGCTTCAGTGGTTCCGGGGCCACCGGATGATTTTGATCAGCAGCAATAACTGGCCAGCTTTCCGGGATCTCAATAAACGGTGGACTATTACCGTTGTTCGGGCCGATTCCCCATTCCGCATTGTTATTGAAATATGCGAACAACTCGTAGTAATCCTGCTGTGAGATTGGATCAAACTTATGATCATGGCAACGGGAGCAGCTAATGGTCAGGCCCAAAAAAACAGTCCCAAAGGTATCGACGCGGTCGGCGACATTTTCGACATGCCATTCGTCGGGAATGGAACCGTCTTCTGAATTAATGCGGTGGTTGCGGCAGAACGCTGTGGCAATTTGTGACTTTAATGTCGGGTTTGGTTTTTGATCACCGGCAAGCTGGTCGGTGATGAATTGGTTGTACGGCATATTGTCGTTAAACGACATGATGACCCAGTCACGCCAAACATGATGATGACGGGTACGGTCATTTTGATATCCATCGGTATCGGCATAGCGTGAAGCTTCCAACCAGTAGAGCGCCATATGTTCACCGTAGGCACTGGATTGCAGTAAGTGATCAATGTACTTCTCAAGCGCGTCTTCTGAAGGATCGTCTAATACTCGTCGAGCGTCTTCCAGTGAGGGGGGCAGACCCGTGAGGTCAAAACTGATGCGACGGATTAAGGTTGCTCGATCCGCTGGCTTCGACGGTGAAAGTCCTTCTGCTTTCAAGCGGAGATAAACATAATGGTCGATCGGGTTCTGAGACCATTTGTCCTGTCGGTGGCGTTTGGTCGGTTGATTTTGAATGGGCTCGAACGACCAATGCTGTTGGTATTCAGCACCTTCCCGAACCCAGTCGGTCAGTAACTTACGTTGTTGATCTGTCAGTGGACGTTTCGCATCGGCCGGAGGCATCATCACATCCGGATCATGAGATTGAATGCGAAGAATCAATTCACTGCGTTTGATTTTTCCCGGAGTGATCACCGACATGGCCGATGCTTGTAAGTCGAGCCGTAGATCGGCCTGACGCGTAGCATTGTCTGGTCCATGACATTCAAAACAGTGGTTTGACAGAATAGGCCGAATCTCTTTGTTGAAGTCGATGGCCTGCAATTGGGCGATGCTAAAAAACAGAATCGTACTTGCCGCGACGGCAATGCATGGGGAGCTTTGCCGACGACTTCGTAATGGGGGCGTCACGATTACCTCTTTCACTTAGAGATTGGCCAGAGTGTTTGAGCTGTCTGCCCATGTGTCGATATCGACACCGAACCGTTGGATGAGCGAGAGGTGAAGGTCTGGAAGTCCCGTACCTTTTGCAAAGGTTATATGGCGTCCTGGATTCAATGATCCCGCTCCATGGCCACCGAGAAGAATTGGCAAATCAGATCGGACATGACCATTGCCGTCTTTTAACCCGGAACCGAATAATACAACGCTATTGTCGAGCAGATTAGATCCACCCTCGTCAATGTTCTTAAGCCGTTCCATCAAGTAAGCGTATTGACCGACATAATATTTGGTAACCGCAGTGTACTCGGTCAGCCAGTCATTTTGATTCTTATGGTGAGAGATCGTATGGTGATCCCCTTTGAGTCCCATGAACCCAAAGTTACAGCGACTGAATCCGTGAGCCAGCATAAAGGTACCAACACGAGTCGTATCAGTTTGTAACGCCAGAACTAATAAATCCATCATCATTTTGACATGGACGTCCCGTTGAACCGGAATGCCGGCGGGAGGACGAACTAACTCAGGCGTTGTCGGTGGAATCCAATCTCGAGCAGGTGGATTCAAGGTGCTGTCAATTTGTTTTTCAACACTACGGACACTCGACAAGTATTCTTCAATCTTGTGACCGTCGTTTTTACTGGCTCGGGTTTTAAGCCGTTTTGCATCCGCCAATACCAAATCGACGACACTCTGCAATTCCCGAGCTTGTTCGACGGCATTTTCACCAGTGCGGAACATTCGGTCGAAGGCAACCTGAGGGTTGATCTCCGGAGAAATTCTAGAATTCGGAGATGCCCATGAAACGGTATTCGCATAGGCAATTGGGAGTCCGGGGCCGGCGCCACCCTGTCGAGGTGGTTCTGTGCCCAGCACGATCGATGGAAAGCGTGTTTTATCACCGATATGGTTTGCA
>CALKCC010000237.1 GCA_938082855.1 uncultured Pirellulaceae bacterium
CGGATTGCCGCACCTGATGGACTGGTCACAAAGGCGATTCTGCGAGGCAACCAGGGAGGCTTCTGTTTTGCTTCTTCAGCAAACAGCCCCTGATCTGCCAACTTTTGTTTGAGCTGCTCAAAAGCAAGTTGTAATCCACCAATTCCCTGAGGCTCTGCCTTATTAACGACCAATTGGTAACTACCACGGACGACGTAGAGATCTATCTTTCCACGGCAAACCAATTCTTGCCCATCTTCAATTCGAAAGGGCATGCGTGAAGCCGTGCTCCGCCAAACGACTGCCCGAATGGACGCATCCTCGTCCTTCAAACTGAAGTACAAATGTCCTGAACTCGGCCTAGAGAGATCGGAAACTTCACCAGACACCCATACGTCGCTGAAATTTGCACCTAGAACATTCCTAGCGGCTGAATTCAATTCACTGACTGAGTAAATGCGAGGGCCGTCTGATTCGACTTCGGGTGTCTCTGAGGATTCTGAAAACAACAATCTATCCTCTCTGTCGTTCATGATTTCTTTGTACTTTCTGGAAAGCCTTCCTCAGACCCAATAACTTGAATTGCTCAGCTAGCCCCGAAGCAATCTGTATACGAATATACAATAACGGTGACAAAAGCGTGTCACTTCTGATAACAGCAACTCATTTAGGCCGCGCGGCGGAAGCTACCAGGTTGTGCCTGTAACACTTGCTGACCTTCAAGGAACATCCCTGTCTTGGCCCAATGCTCGGCACACTGAGTTTTTTGTTCCAAAACCTCCTGTACCATCTGACGGTAGTGCTCTATGCCGTCCCGATCCAATCCGGCAGGAATATGGATCCGACTTCCAATCATCATTCTTGTTTGGGTAAACGGTTTCGGAATGGCGAACCGATCCCACGCCTTTTCCAAACGCCAACAGGATTGATACCCGAAGCCCAAACAAACTAGTGGAATTTGCAATCGGGATGCCAGATAAATGCACCCCGGAGCAAGCTGTCTTCTGGGGCCCCGAGGTCCGTCCGGCGTCATGGTCAAATTCATCTGCTTACCGACGCTCATCAGCTTTTTTAAGCTGGCCACCCCTCCGCGTGAAGAGCTTCCACGTACGGTGCCAAACCCCATATATCGAGCGGCATGAGATAGCCACTCGGCATCTCGATGACGACTTAGGAGCATTGTGATGTTACAACGTCCCCGTAAGTAAAACGGTATCGGTATGTATTCGTGCCAAAACAGATAGATATTGGGGCCTTGAAAGTCATCCATGATGGGATCCACGACAGGCTCTTCACGATGCACCTGATACTTTAATGTCCCCATCCAACCACGCATCAGCCTGGTCAGACCAAAGCCTCCTAATCGCATGATCCATGGATTATCAAGTTTCATTTCGTGTTACTTCCTTGCGACACAATACTTACCAGACTCAGCTGGTTTAGGCTAAATCCCACTCACCGCTATAGACTTCCGTCGCTGGGCCGGTCATGAAGACGTGATTTGTCTCCTGATCCCATTCCAACTCAAGGTCCCCGCCCAGCAGGTGATTCAAAATCCTTCGCTCTGTCTTTCCCGTTAAAACACCGGCAACGCACACTGCACTCGCTCCTGTACCACAAGCCCAGGTCTCTCCGGAACCACGTTCCCAGGTTCTCTGCCGAACTTCTGAGGGAGAATTAATCTCAATGAATTCCACATTCACGCGAGCAGGAAAACTCGGGTGATTTTCGATCTTCGGGCCAATGCCCAACACGAGTTCGTCCGTTGCTTGCTCCACATAAATAATGCAGTGTGGATTACCCATCGACACACAGGTTACTTCGAACACCTGCCCGTCGACTTCCAAGGATTGATTCACCACCGGACTATTTTCAAAGGCGGTAGGGATTTCAGCTGCTTCTAAAATAGGTTCGCCCATATCTACACGGACGCGTTCTACCTTTCCAGCCTCGACTTCCACCTCCAAGGACAAGACGCCAGCCCCTGTTTCAATCGTGAGCGATTCGTTCTGGCAAATTCCATGGTCATACACGTATTTGGCAACACAGCGAATGCCATTACCGCACATTTCAGACTCACTACCATCGGCGTTGAACATCTGCATTCGCGCATCTGCGACCTCGGATGGATGAATCACGATCAGCCCATCGGCACCAATGCCAAAATGGCGATGCGACATGGCGACTGACAAGGCCGGCAAATCTTCCGGCAACGCTTCCTGAAACGCATTGACGTAGACGTAGTCGTTGCCCGCACCATGCATCTTTGTAAACTTCATGAATCCAATTCCTCTAAGTGTCCTATCTCAATTGCAATAAGGGCTCGCCGCCATTGGGTAACGGCCGAGCGATGCGAGTGTTTAAGTCGTGTAGGATTCGTTCCATCGTACCATCTAGTTCAGGAAACGCTGTTCCATTGACACGTGGTTTATCAAGCGATCCGGCCACATCGATTCGCAACAATCCCTTACTCGCTTCGGCCACCACCTGATTGATGAGTGGAATAGCCAGTCGTTGACGGCCCACCAGCGAATAGAAATCCAGACTTAACTCTTCATCAAATGACATCCAACCGTTTCCATACAAGCTAACGGCTTCGCCCTCTAACGCGATACGATCCAGTATAAACCTCTCGGATTGAACTCTAAAGTCAACTTCGCTCGCGGAGAACGCCGCCCGCTCCCGATTGCCTCCGAGATTCCCCCCTAAATTACTCAATAATGCCACCATCAGCGGCAATTCGTAGATATCAGCATCCGACAAACGGACTTTCCCTTCACCTGTCCATGTCGAGCGATCACCGACTTCGCCGCGCAGTCGAACGACCCCATTGATTTTCCCGCCTGCTCGCTCTTCGATATCATGCTGACGCGCCAGGTATCCCAAATCGGCTCCAGACAGAGAAGCCTGTAGCAGAAAGCGATCCGCCGGGCGACTGCTCGCACCTTCAACATCGGATTGTACTCGAAGCTGATTTACAAATTGAATTTGCATATCCACTCCCAGCAACCCTCCGGCTGTCCGTGACAACAAACTCTGAGCCGCCTGCTGTGGTTGCCGTACCACGCCATTCGCATCGGATTCCATCTGTTGCTGCTTGGCCTCGGGCAATCCAGCCCAGCGTCCTACCAGGAGCTGTTTCGAGTCGACCCATATAGGACCAGATACTTTGGTGAGTTGCTCATTTCCCCAAATCATGGAATCCACATCTAACCAGGCCTTGGTACGAAACCCTTCTTCGTCACTAACTCCGTCAAAGGCTATCGAACCGTAAACCCCGGTGAAGCGAGGGCCACAGGTTAGCGAGACTCCGCCAGCACTTACTTTCAAATCCCAATTGGATGTAAGAGGGGCATCCTTCGGTTTAACAAACCTCAAATCACCCGACAACTGTAATTGTCCAATCAAATCGATCGACTTCAGGCCTTTCGATAGAGAGTCCGGTAGAGCCTGTAACAAATCGTTATCCAGTCCGAGTCGATCAACGCTGAGGTGTTCTATCCCCAGATCCCAACCACCGTCTGCATTAAAATGACTAACCGCATCAAAGACGAATTCCGTCTGAGCATGTTTTCCACGCACATCCAGCAGCTGTACATGCCCATCCTGAATAATGAATTCACCCGTGAGTTCGTCAATTGAATAAGGGAACCACGTCGGATTTATCTGTACTCGAGACCGAGCAAAGCTATCATCCGGCACCCATTTTTTACCTCGAATGTATACACTCGGCTTTTCTCGCGATTTGTATTTTTCAATCTTCATCGTGAGATGGTCCAACGCACCCTGTGGCTGCAACTGATCCCATAACTCTGTCACGTTTTTATTCTTTACGGAAAAGGCTGTCCTCAGCTCTTCATCTAATTCAACTTCAGTCCCGGTCAACTCGATGGTTAATCGCTGGTCGTTACCAGCCAACGCCTCAAGCTGCCCCTGTAATTGGATGTAGGAGTTACCTTTGTACCCGTTGAAATCTTCAAATTTCCAAACACCGTCCCGTAGCCGAATATCCCCTTGTATCCGATGGATCGGATACGGGAATTGCTCATAACTGACCGTAGCCGATTTAACATCAATGTCGATTTCGCGTTGCGGGTTATATTTATCTCCAGCGTACTCGTAGCGCAGATGCTTGAGCCAAACCAGCCCGGTCGGTCGCAAGACACCGATGGCTTGCTGCGTCTCCGGCTTTAACGCCCTTAGCAGCTCGTTATCCAGTGGAACGGCTCCGTCAGCAGAAATCTGAACCCACCCGGAAGGGAATTCCATCGCATCTTTGAGGCTCCCCTGAATTTCAAAGCGTTGACCGTGTGAAAAGGCTTCTAGATCCTGTAATTCAATGTCTCGATTTCGGACAATCACCCGCCCCGACATTTTGTGAAACGGGTAGGGGAACTTAGCATAAGTGACATCCATATCATGGATATCCAATGAAAGTTCCGTCATTGGTTCCAGGCCCGTCGAGTCATACGTCAGCTTAAGACCTGTCGCTCCTCGAGGGGAATACAAGTCAAACACTTTTGATAGGGACTGAAGTTTTCCATTCCCAGACAACCCTCGAGCCAACGTCTCATCAACGAGTAAGTTTTCAGCAACCAATGTCGCCTTAACTGCTGGTGTATCACCAGAGGGCAGAATGTGTATATTGCCTGTCAGAGGAGAATTGGCAAAACGGCCCATTAATCGTTCACAGTGCAGCTCGCCATCCTGCCAGATTATGGTTCCCGAAATATCAGTAATTGGAGTTGGCAACCGTCGGTCGGAATAAAGACCGTTGCTCAGAACACCAGCAGCAGTCCAACGGTAATCCCACTGCGTCGTACCCAATTGCTCTGAATGCGGTGATTTTATTTCCAGCAACTGGGTTCGTAATTGCACAGCCAATTCAGCCTGACCATCAATCGCTAATCCGGGAGGCAATTGGTCAACGAGAGAGACGGGTAGATAGTTGAGCAGACGTTCATCCAGCATCAATCCATCCAGACGCGCGGTTAAGAGCGAGGGCTGATCGTCCAGTGAAATCGCTCCTTGCACCTCAAGCCCGGTAGCCAGATCTGTCTCAAACTGCAGTCGAATTTGCAGAAGGTCCGCCCGATTTTCAGATCTAACATCTTCCGTAATAGCACGTTCTCTCTCTCGTTCAACCAAAACACCGTCGGTCAAACGGAGAGTTAATTCCTGATGACTAAGCTGTTGCTCGTCTGCCAGCAGACAATCCACTTTCGAGATCCGAATCGTTGGTAACCCTGCTCGCGACTCAGCCGAGGATGAAAGGTGCTTTAACAATCGTTCCAGATTGACCTCTCCGTCAGCATTGCGTACCACTCGCAATTTTCCACCTCGGATCACAACATCACTAAACACTGGAACATTGGTCAGCAACGTTCCGTAATCCGTACTGCCTTTCAGCTCTAGATGATCGATTTCAATCATGGGCTGATTGGCAAACGACTGCCGCTCACCTCCCACTTCAGTCGATTCTGAAGGTAGCCTTACCTGAAGCCCTGTGACGAGTATCCCGCGATTGCCCTGTCTTTCTGCGGATTTAACATCCACGATGGCATCCGGCAACGCATCTCGGATTGTCTGGAGCAATTTAGCATGAATCTCTTCATCCACTTGGGAACCGATCCATGGCTGTCCAACCACCACTAAAGCAGCCAGCAAGGAAATCAGAATAGCAAGCTTGCGGGTAAAACGGTGTAGCAGACCTCCACCAGGTGGAGTCAAGTCAATCGGTTTACGTTTTTGCTTATCCATGCGCGCCTCCCTCCTGAATTCCCAATGAGGGAGAAGAGATCTTAGACACGCAATACGCCACGCCAACGCCAGCCAGTACGGTGAAAACCAGTACGGCTGGCTGGCGATAGCGAATGGAACTGACAAACACCATGTGCAGTGCTGTGAAGTAGACTGCGGGAGAGCCACATAGAGCAACAAGACGCCATGATGCCTGTTTCGTTCCAGACGTTAACTGTGGTTTCGTCCGAATCATTGAAACAACAGCTAACAAAGCAAGTATTGAAATACCTAAATAGCCAATGGAGATTACCAACCGACTAATGCCCGACCCAACCTCCTCTGAGTTTGGAAATACGTTCCACATACGAATAAACTTCACTCCGGCAAGTCGCAGCACTTCAGCTGGATTTTCCTTTGCCCAGGCCAAAGAAGCGTCGCGGAGGCGGGAATTGAGCCGGTATTCATAAGTATCCGAGACAACGCGGTTTCGAAACTGATCTTCTTGGGTTTGCTGGCGATAAAAATCTTGCATGTAGGACATGTCACTTGCTCCCGTGGCACCAGGCCGCAAGCCATCATAAAGACTCGCTCCCACCTGCAAGGTTGTCGGAACGAATCGACCAGTCACTTGATAATTTCGAACCCACCAGGGAAGCATCACCACAACAAAGGCTAATCCGGCAAGCGACGAATAAAGCAGATTCTGACGCCGCTGTTTACCACAGAGACAGATCACGCCGAGCAGAGCAGGGGTGAACAGTAACCAGCTAGGACGAATCAGTACAGCCAATGCGGCAGATGCACCGAGCAGGAGAGCCACACGCCCTCGTCGCGATACCTGCTCAGCCGGAGCCAAAAAGCACAGATATAACGCAATCAACTCGAGAATCATGAATAAACAGAATGGTCCTTCGCTGAGGATCAGGATGCTCATGGCAATGGCACCTGGGTACAACGTCGCCAGCACGCCGGCATACAAACCAACCTTCACATCAAACATCAACGTGCCCAGCCACCCAACAGCAAGCACGGTCAGAGCTCCAAGGATCGCATTCATCACACGAACCGAGAGGACGGAAGGTTTGCCATTAAAGAGCCAATGCCAACCTGCGATCAATACGGGGAAACCGGGGGCTCGAGCAATGCGAGCATTCGCCCCACCAAACTGATACTCGTTACCCTCGTATAACTGATGTCCCAAAACCCAATAAGAAAAGGAATCACCGAAGGCAAATGAGTTTTGGTCGGCCTGCTGATTTTGCCAATAGACAGCCGCCATACAACGTACCGCTAGCGCAATCGCAAAAATAACGACCCAAGCAACAACCACTGGCCTTCCTAACTGCCTCATTGGTGTTTCCATTGCATAATGACAGAGCAAACCCCATCCATGGGAGCTCATCCATTAGCCTTTGTTTTGTCATGAGAGACATCGAACGCAATGCTGATTCGGCGCCGGTTTTTAAACGCGGCACAAAGCGTGTCTATTTCTCTCCCGCAGGCCAGTCAATTTACGTGAAATTGCCAATTCAGGTCAACCATGAATCAGT
Source organism: uncultured Pirellulaceae bacterium (assembly GCA_938082855.1). Taxonomy (GTDB): domain Bacteria; phylum Planctomycetota; class Planctomycetia; order Pirellulales; family Pirellulaceae; genus UBA721. Next base: position 7,272 of record CALKCC010000237.1, read on the forward strand.
GTTTGCCCTCTCCAGCCCTGTTTTTTCAGACTTGCTATATGCTAGCAATTAAAAATGTCGTAGGCTTATATGTTCATGAAATGTAGGCATTTCGATTCAACCTTTCGGAAGTAATAAAATGGAAAATCGACAGAAACTTTTAATCGCGAGTTTTCTGACACTAGTGGCGGCTGGTGTTGGTTTTGCAACTCGTGGTGCAGCCGGGCCAGCCTGGGCTGAAATGGGCATCACTCAAGCGCAATTTGGCGGCATCATGGGTGCCGGTTTTTTAGGATTCGGATTCGTCATCTTAATTGGCGGATTTATTGTTGAACTGCTTGGATACAAGCCAGTACTACTAATTTCTGTAGTACTGCACATTATCAGTGCAATCATGCTTTACCTTGCCCCCGGCTTGTATGACGGCTGGGTAGAAGATACTTCCGTGTCTGGAGAGGAAGCGACGAGCAAAGTCATTTCGTTGCTGACGGCCAGTGTTTTCATCTTCTCTATCTGTAACGGACTTTATGAAGGTGTGATCAACCCACTAGTTGGCCAGCTTTACCCGGAAAATCAAACACATTACCTCAATATCCTTCATGCTGGATGGCCGGGCGGAATGGTCATTGGTGGTTTACTAGCCGCCTGTTTCCAAAACGACACCGCTTGGATTTCTGAAATCCCATGGGAAATTGCCCTTTCCTCCTACTCATTAGTCTTGATCCTCATTTTGGTAATGACTCTCCAGGAAGAATTTCCCCCAACAGTCTCCAGCAAAAGCAACGCTTCCAAAGCAGTCTTGTTTAGCTGTTTCGTTTCTGTGCCGTTCCTAGTACTTGTCGTTATCCACGGCTTGATTGGATACATGGAATTAGGCGTCGACAGCTGGCAAACCCGACTGATGGAAGGATTGGTCGAAAACTCAGTGACCGTTCTCATCTACACATCTATCCTGATGTTTGTTTTGAGATTCTGTGCGGGCCCAATTGTTCACAAACTCAATCCAATTGGCTTACTACTAGCTAGTTCAGTCATTGCGATTGCCGGTCTTTTCTGGCTTAGCATCGATACAACAAGCGTCTTTATCATCTTTGCTGCTGCAACGCTTTACAGTTTGGGTAAGGCCTTCCTCTGGCCAACCATGCTTGCTGTGGCCGGCGAACGCTATCCAGAAAGTGGCGCTGTTGCCATGAGTACGCTTGGTGCAGCTGGGATGTTAACCGTTGGGTTCGGAGCAACAACTATGATTGGTGCTCAGCAAAGTGAAGAGATGTACAAGCATCTGAACGAAACAGCCCCAGCCGTTGCGTCGGAATACGTGACCGGGGAGGATTCTTTCCTGGGTTACACGTTTAACGAAATCGACCCTGCTAAACAACAAGCAGCACTGGAAGATGACGCTCACGAAGATCACGCAACGATCCGAACATCCTACAACCATGGCTCACGCCAGGCCTTGCGATTAACTGCAATCGTCCCAGCACTGATGGGCATAGGATTCTTGGGATTACTTCTCTACTACCGTTCACAAGGGGGTTACAAGGTAATCACTTTGGGAGGAAGCGAAGAAGAGGAAGCTTCAACAGAAGAAGCGGCTCCTGCAGCAGAAGCACCGGCTGAATCCGAGGCCTCCTCGAATGAAGGTGATGCTGAAGCAGGCGATGGCGGAGAAGAGTAATCTCTCAGCGATTGCCTAACTGACAAACTAACGGCGAGTTAGCGTAAGCTGCTCGCCGTTTTTTTCTGCGCGAATTTCGCCCGGAAACATGACCACCGAATCCTCATCAGTCAACAAGGATTCCAACTGCAACCAATGACTCCGAGTCATCGATTGCCGAGGCCAGCCAGCACCAACCCACAACTGAATCAACACTTCCCGCACCACAACCGAAGCTACATCAACGAAGCTATTGCAGTTCAGCACCAAAAGGTCGCTGGCAGATTCCACCACGACACGCTCAGCCACAACCGCTGCTTCGGTCGACAAATACTCAGTAAGCTCCATAGCCATTTCGCTTAATCGCAAAACGGCCTGATCTGCCTCAGCGTGATAGTTTTCTTTCAGTAACGGCAGAAGCTCGTGGCGAATTCGATTCCGAGTGAAATCTAAACTCTGGTTTGTACTATCCTCACAATACTCCTGCCCAAGCTGCCCCAAATACGACAGTACTTCTTCACGAGAATGCCCTAAGAGCGGCCTCAGCAAGGAGATTCCATGATCTAATTCACGTGTCCGTGGGATTCCTTTCAGACCCGAAAGTCCAGTACCACGAAACACTCGATCAATCAGTGTTTCCACTTGATCATCGCGTGTATGGGCTGTCAGTACGTAGCGAGCCCCAAGCTGACGAGCCTGCTCGAGAAAGACCTTATATCGCGCGAGCCTTGCAGCTTCCTCTGTCTTTTCACCAGCATCCAATACCACAACATGACAAGGCACTTCGAATTGAGCACACAGATCTTCAACAAACTGCTGATCTGCATCGGACTGCTCAGCACGCCATCGATGATTTACATGAAGCACATGCACATCTCCTGCGGCCTGTGTATTGCGAATTGCCAGCAAGGCACACAGCAAGGAAACGCTATCCGCCCCACCGGAAACGGTAACCACAACCCGAACGTCCTGCCACTTAGAAACCGGAAACCCTGCCATCAGCCTTTGCTCAAAGGCCGGAGGATCGACTTGTTCGCTAAAGTCTGACATGGGTGAGTCTTTTGGCGCCAGCTTTGCAATCCATCTGAGATATGAAAAGTTGCAGGTGCCCCTTTCGGTTTGGTACATTGGTCTTGTCGCATTCTATGTTGAAAACATGACATAAAGAAGCGACGTATTAACGTTAAACTTAATAAACCAAACCTATAACAATTAACCGAGCACCGACGCTAATCCAGGCAGAGTGTTTGCGACTAACTGTTAGTTTGAGATTTTTATGATTCGGTTTTCGGAACTACTTTCGATCGTCTATCGCAAAGCGACATCCGCTTTCGATTCAAGCGTACTGACGGTTATTATTACCACCGTCTTCTACCGCTTAAACCAAATGACAAAGCCCCGTCATTCCAACGATGGCTCTGACTGCCTTTTCCAGGTATCCTCAGAAGCTCAGGGATCACGGCCATTTGTCACTTTTCCAGCCAATGCCTTCCAACCTAAACCTAGGCTGCAACTGGAAAACACAGTACTCACAAAAAAGGTCACTCAACAAGACAATTCCTTCCAGCGAACGCTCACACCGTTCGACCGGACACTGTGGCGTACTGACCACCAACGATCGCTAACATTCTGTTCACGTTAATCGCATCATCTCTAATAACACTTGACGATAACGCAACACACGCCGGTTTTCTTCTTTAAGAAGACCCATTAGCCTGCATGTCAAAAAGACATGCCCCGGATGCTCGCCATAACAGACGGGAACTTTCAATGTTTTTTCTATCCATTCCGATGGGCCTGAACCATCTGCTTATCGGCCTTTCATCTGAAACGGGGCTATTCATCCTCGCAGGCACTATTGCTGGAATCATCGCCACTTTAGTTGCCTCCAGCATTTCACAGAAGAAGAACCGAGAAGCCAAACTCAAAGAGTATGAGTTGGAAGCAAAGCAAATCATTTCTGAGGCAAAAATCGAAGCCAAAGAAGCTGCAATTTCTTACAAGTCCGAAGCTGAAAAGGAACTCAGCAGTGCTCGTGACAGACTACGTGACGAAGAAGACAAACTGAAGTCGCAAACCAACCAAATCGAAGAACGTGAAGACTCACTGCGCAAGCAGGAGAAAATGGTACAAACCAATCAGCAACGCCTCACTGACAAACTTCAAGTCGCTGAACAACGCCAGAAG
>CALKCC010000238.1 GCA_938082855.1 uncultured Pirellulaceae bacterium
TGCCAAGGTGGCGTCCATGAAGGAAGCTCGGGATGATGCTGTTCAAGCCTTTGCAAAGGCCGTGGCGCAGAAGACATTGCTGCCAAACGGTGTGCAGTGGGTGCATTTTAGCGGCATGTATGGCGTATTGCCCCAGGGAGCAGGTGGCAGATCGCAGGATGTGTTTGTTTACGATAATGTCATAGCGATTGTTGAAGATGGAGCGAATCATCGACAGTTGGTTGTCGGGGCAATGCTCGAATCCGGGAAAGCATGGCGGTTAGTGCAGCTTCCCCCTGCTCTGCAGGGCGCCGAGGATTCAGTAGCTGCGTCAGGGTACTTCTTCAACAGTCCGGTTGTAAACGCCGGTGGTGTCGGAGCAGCTCCTATGCAAGGTGTAAGTGAAGCTACGCAAAAGCTCCTAGGCGAGCTGGAACAGGTTGATAAGGATCTTGCTCAGGCAACGACGCCTGCTCGAATTGCTGAGCTGAATGACTTGCGAGCCGCTGTGCTGCTGCGGCTTGTCGAAGCAGCTGCTTCTGCGGATGATCGCAGTCAGTGGATTCGTCAGTTTGCTGATACGGTAAGTGCGGCTGTGCAGTCCGGTGAATTTCCTGCCGGGATGGCTCGTCTGGAGTCGGTCGTTGCTGCTTCGGCAGATTATGGAGCAGCCGATCGCGCTTATGTAAAGTTTCGCCTACTGACAGCCGGTTACTCAAAGGCCTTGTCTGTTCCGGAAGCAGATTTCGATAAGGTTCAGGAGAAATGGCTCGCCGACTTGTCTGGGTTCGTCAATCAATTTCCTACCAGCTCTGATGCACCTGAGGCATTGTTTCAATTGGGGATCGCTGAGGAATTTGCAGGGAACGAGGCTCAGGCTATTAAGTACTATGCTGAAATAGGGGCTCGCTATGGAGATTCTCCCAATGCAGCTAAGGCAGAGGGGGCCAAGCGAAGGCTGGAGCTTAAGGGGCGCCCTTTGGCTTTGGTTGCTAAAACGCTTGATGGAAAGACTCTGGATACCCGTTCCCTAGAGGGTAAGGTGGTTGTTCTGCATTATTGGGCGAGTTGGAGTGAGCCGAGTGTGAAGGATATGTCGCAACTGCGTGATCTGCAGGCGAAATTTGGTAGCCGCCTCTCTTTAGTAGGGGTCAATGTCGATGTTGACTCGGCGGATGCACAGCGTGTGGTGCAGCAAAACCGATATAGCTGGTCGCATTTGTATTCCAAGGGCGGGATGGAAAGCCAGTTGGCGAACCAGCTAGGCGTGGTCAGTGTGCCGATGATGATTGTTGTTGATGCGACCGGCAAAGTTGTGAAAACAGGGGTTCATTCAGCAGAATTGAGTGGAATATTGAACGGGTTGATTAAATAACGCCCACTTTATTCACTTCCTGAAAAGCTTCTATTCGGGCGCAAAACATTGAAAAACCAGTGTTTTGCGTCCGTTTTGCGTTGGCCCTGCTTTTTCCTGATAATCGGTGTACGTGCAAAGACCGCTAAAATCAAAATAAACTAACATTTTGACTCCCTGCTGACCGAAACCTAATACATAGCCGCATCCTCGTGATGTAGGTCTAGTTATGTTAGTCGGAAACATTAGGTTCCGGTGACGTTACAAATTCGCATGATAGTTTGCCAGGGAGGAGACCAATGCGACGCTTAGTATTCGGATTGGCAGTTTTAGGTGCTCTTTTAGTAGTACCGGCAGTACAGGCTGATGATCAGGCTGTTGGACAACGGGTTGTTCAAACACTGCAACAGCAAAAGACGCAGGGACTACTAAAAGACTTTAGTATTGACCTGCAAGTGGAAAATGGGATTGTTTGGCTAAAGGGAGAAGTAGCCAACCAAGAACAGCGTGATCTAGTTCTTGGGGCCGTATCAGGCCTTGAAGGAGTAGAGGATGTTGTGAATGACCTGCGATTGCCGCAGGTTGCAGCAGAGGCTCCCAAGCAGGAAAGTGCTTATGATGCATTTTCTAAGGGAGTTAAGGAAGGTGTCGGTAATGTAGCTGGCCTCTTTGGATTGGGTGGAAGTGATGAGAAGGAAGAAGTTGCGGCTCAACCAGTTGCGGCGAAGCCTAATTCACGAATTCCTGCCGCTCCACGGCGTCTTCAGGGCCAAGCGACGGCCCGAGTTATGCAGGCTCGGCCTGACATGCCAGTCGTGGATGATAACGCCATTGCTCAAGCAATCGGAAAGTCTTTGACTGTCAAGAAAGATTCCGGCGAGCTGAAGGCGTTTAATGTTAATCTTAGCGTCAGTGGTGGTACGGTTTGGATGAAGGGATACGCTGCTGATGAAGCTCAGCGAGCATTAATTCTGGAGTCTGCTAGCCATATCGATGGTGTTGTTCAGGTTGTCAATGATATTACGGTTCAGGCACCTGCAGTGATCCAAATTGCATCTGCACCGCAAGTGGAAACACCTGCTATCCCGCAACCAATTCGCCAGGTAAGTCAGCAGCCACAGCCTGTTGCTCCTGCTGCAGCTGTTCAGGCACCCGCAGCAGCTCCTGTGCAGATGATGCAAAGTGCTCAGGGGATGGCTCGAGCACGCTATGAACAACCAAATATGCCAAACTACGCATGGCCTACTTACGCGTCGTACCCTAACTACAGTCAGGTTACCTATCCGCGACAGTACTCGCCTTCGGCTTGGCCATACATTGGTCCGTTCTATCCGTATCCACAAGTTCCGCTAGGGTGGCGTAAGGTTTCCCTGGAGTGGGATGATGGCTGGTGGTTCCTGGATTTCGAAAGTAACTAGCCATTTGAAATAAAGCTGTTTTGCCTCGCTAGGCAAGCTATTAAGTGCGAGCCCTGTGGATCACTGGATCCACAGGGTTTTTTGCTTTTAAAACCTTGGTGGTTTTTTCGTTATAAGCGGAAAAGGCCGCAAGATCGTCAAAGTTTAACACGATACATAAAAGTAGAACGAAAGGGTTATGTACGTACCGGCTGTATGGAAGGAGAGATAGCTGGTGAGTACCGAGGCAATACAAAAGGGAAATGAAATGTTGAAAACCAATTTACACAAACGAGCGATTGCCTGTCTGATGGCAGTTGCAGCTGTAGCTAGTGCAGGATGCCTGGCTACACATGGAGTGAGCATGGGAATCCTTTCCGTGCCAATTCCAGTCAGCCCGTATCATCAAACCAAAGCGGAAGATGATAACTGGGTTAAGGAACGATATAGCAAGGTCCCAATTTTGGGCCCTGTCGCAGCCGGCGGGCCGCATGCTGCATTGGATCCCCCTAGTGACGATGAAGTGATGCGAGCGTTCCTGAAGGCTCATCCGCTTAAGTCCGGGATCCCCTTCCTTTACGACATTCAGAGAAATGATGTCCGAATCGTGAAAGAGAAGATCGCTGATTACATCGATCCACCACGGTTCTATCCACTAATCGGACCTGCTCAACTGCATCACGCTCACTACAAGTGCACCGTGTACTATAGCGAAGTTGTCTATGTCGGTTGGCCAATCCCGCACTCGTTAGTCGATGAGGAATCGGTCGAAGTGTTATATATCGACCATAACCACTTACACATGGTGGGTAATGTTGACGGTGGGAATGACACTCCGTATTAATGGAATAGGTGAACTGCACCGTCAGACTCAACGGCTAACCGTCTAGCCCGTGCCATATCATACATTTTGAAACACTACGTATTGCCCCGTTGTGTGACCCTTGAAGGAGCTTAGCAGCTTGTGCCGCTAAGCTCCTTCATTTTTTCCATTTAACCGGTTTTTCATTTAGCCATTTAACCAATTAACCATTTAGCCAGTTAACCAGTTAGACAGTTAGACAGTTAGACAATTTTCATTCAGCTCATTGGACAATGTCTAATGAAAAAATGTCCAATGATGCATGGGCAAATGGCTAAATGGTTAACTGTTTAAATGTAAAAAGAGCTTGTCCGTCGTAGTCCGAAGGACGAAGTCGGACCAGGGATTCACGGAATTGACACGTAGGCCGAACGGCCGAAGCCGGTTTTCCAGTTGGCCATTAGACAATTAGGCGAATAGACTTTCGATAGGCTGGCCTTCGCCATCTCGTGTTACATAAAATGGCCGATTCTCAATTTCGTAAGCCAATTTAGGACTGATTCCCAAAGCTCGATAAATGGTTGCGTGAAGATCTTCGATAATCACTCGGTCCTTAATCGTCGTACAAGGTCGCTCGTCGGCTGTCACGCCGTGAAGGTGTCCACCCTTCAGGCCTCCGCCAAACATCAAGACGCTCCCTGCCCCTGTGAAGTGACGATGCATACCATAGAACTTCATTTCCTCAATTCGGTTTGGCACTTTGACCTGGTCTTTGACCTTCTTCTCTGGTCGGCCTTCCATCATCATGTCTCGGCTGAATTCGCTGGCTAAGACAATCATGGTTCGGTCAAGTAGCCCTCGTTCTTCTAAATCGAGTACAAGCTGCGCAATAGGTCCATCAATCGCCTGCTTCAATTGAGCAAGCCTTGTGTGACCATTGTCGTGGGTATCCCAGTGAAGGAATGGCACGTATTCAGTGGTGACTTCAATGAATCTTGCTCCAGCTTCGACTAGTCGTCTGGCCAGAAGGCAACCGCGGCCAAAGCGGCCAGTGTCATACTTCTCCAGAGACGCTTTCGGTTCCAAAGAAAGGTCAAATGCTTTCGCGGCTGGAGAACTTAGTAAGCGATAAGCATTTTCAAGGCTTCGATGGAGAGATTCCTTTTGGTAATCACTTCCGTGTTGGCCGAGTGCACTGGAATTGGCGATGTCCTGAAAGGCTTTGTATCGCCGCTTGAAACGCTCAAGCGTCATTCCTGCGGGAGGTTGTACGGCCTGAGTTGCCTGACTTGGGAACGGAATTAGAAAAGGACCGTATTCACTACCCAGAAAACCTGCGGTGTGAAAGGCCTTTAATTCCTCACGTTCGCCAAGGGTAAATCGTTGACCAATGTCGATGAATGCAGGGACGGCAGGGTTCTTTGGCCCCAGAGTTCTTGCAATGACCGAGCCAATATGAGGAGCGGCTACCGTTAGCGGGGGGGCATATCCGGTATGCCAGTGATACTGATGCCGGGAATGCAGAATGTGCCCAAGATCACCAGCTGTGTAGGAACGAATTAGTGTCGCTCGGTCCATAACCGAAGCGACTTTTTCAAGCCCTTCAGAAATCTTAATGTGGTCACAAACGGTGTCGATCGCCGGGAATGTACTCAGTACCGGTGTCGGGTCCATTCCTTTTTCGTAAGGAACAAAACGCTTGGGGTCGAACGTCTCTGTGGACGCCATGCCCCCTCCCATCCAAAGCAAAATAACGCTGTCGGCTGTCGCCTCGGGCCCGGGTTCTGCTGCCTGGATAGCGCGAGGGCTCCCAGCGGCTAACGCACCTAGAGTCGCGGCTCCAGCTGATTGAAGGAATTCACGTCGATCAGATTTTATTATGTTGAATCGCTTGAACATGAGATTGATTTGATGATAGCTACAGTGTTTGGTGATTTAGTAAATAAGTTGAAATTCCGGAAGCATCGTCAAGATCCAGAGGATATCTTCGATACCCTGCTCTTTAGTATCGCCACCTGCTAATAGCGACAGGGCAACCTTTTCCTCTTGTTGCGTCGCCTGGCGAGAGAGACCGGTTAGGAAGATTGATTGAATCAGCTGATTGTCATTATTCATCGGTTGATTGAGCCAATAGCGAGCCCCTGCTTTAAGGGCGTCATCTAGTGTATCTCCATTGGTCAATTCGATAGCCTGGAGTGTGGTGGCGACATTATTTCTCCGAGTGATAACTTGCTCGCGATTTGGCCGTCCGAGCGCGCGGGTAAGAACGTCATCATTGAGCAGAGATGTTCTGACAAATGAATGCCCAGACAACTCCGTTCCCGCAAGAAGGGCCGCTTGGAATCCAACAGCTGCATTCCATGGACCAGCATTTAAACTACCGATGACGGCGGCCGATTGCCATTCGTCATCATCGAAGCCAACCGTTTCCCAGCCTTTGACCGTCTCTCGTTTCCATTTCCATTGTTGGTCGGTTTTAATTTCGGACCAAGTGGATTCTTCGGAGTTTTCCACAGGTCGTTCAATAGCCAGAGAGGCTAGCAGGCCGGCAGCATTGGCTCCACTGAAATTAAGGCCCTTCCCTGTTACTTTGTCCGGGAAGTTATAAGCATGGATAGCGATGGTGTTCTTGCCGTGTTTTAAGTGTCTTGTAATATCTACGACTTTCGGCTTGGACCAATCGTCGGATTCGGTCAGCTTGTTGCCATTTACATACAGGCGAAAGCCATTGTCACAGGTCACCGCGATGACTGCTTTGGAAAATGCTGCGGTTAGCTCGAAGCTACGTCGAAAGTAGACTGTACCGCCCGTATCCTTGCTCTTGGCATCAGGTTTGTCCCAGATCCAACTGGCAGTGACCTTTAGGTCGTGCTGTTGCTCAACCTCGTTGGCTTTGACAGGAGGGAGTTTAATAGCCGGCGCGTCGGCCCAAGTTTGAGTGACAGCATTAACCGCATCGACAAACTGCTCGGCCGTCATGCGTTTGACAATCGGACCGTGGAAGACAAAGTCGGTTTCGTCAGGAGCGGGGGCGTCTACGGCCTCGCGTTGATAGGCCTGGCTTGTCACGATCTGTTTTAACGTGTGTTTTAAATCGTAATTGTGGTCGACAAGGTCAACGGCTAGCCAGTCTAGCAAATCCTGATTCCAGGCAGGTTGGTCCATGTCGTCGATTGGTTCGATAATTCCACGTCCCATTAGGTGAGCCCAGAGACGGTTGACGATCGTTCGGGCAAACCGGCCGTTATTAGGACTGATCATCAAATCTGCCAATTGCTTCATGCGTTCTTCACGAGGGGCTTCTGGATCGATTTCACCAAGCTCCGAATAAATAAACTTCGGTGTGGCAAATTCGCCAATGGGCTTATTGCATTTATGAATTTCTAGCGGTTCGTTCGCGAAAATTGCTGCCAGGCCATAGGCATCAGAAAGCTTCCAGTGATTGATATAGCTGTCATGACAGCTGGCGCATTTTAGATTGGTGCCAAGAAAAACCTGCGAGACATTTTGTGCGGCCTGCATTTCTCGCTTCTGGCTTGCGTTGACCACTCCACGCCAGACAATTCCTCGAACGAATCCTTCGGACTCTGGAGTAGGATTGAGTAGTTCATGGGCAAATTGGTCGTAAGGTGTGTTGTTGTATAAAGCCTGATAAAGCCAGTTTGTAATGGACTTGCGTCCTCCGTCGATGTAGCCAGTTCCAATGTAAGCGTTTCGGAGGATATCATTCCAGAACGTAAGCCAGTGTTCGGTGTACTCTTTGTTTCGCTCCAGCAAGCTGCTGACTAACAATGCACGTTTGTTATTTTTATCGGACTTTAAGAACGTCTGGACTTCTTCGGTGGTTGGAAGCGTGCCAATCAGGTCCAGGTGGGCTCGGCGTATAAATCGCGTGTCATCGATTGTCGTTGGTTGGTTGATCCCGTGTTCCTGGTCGTACACGCTGAGAATTCGGTCGATCGGGTTAGCGTGATTTGAGGCGGGTAAGGTTGGGCGACGAGGTTTTAACGCTGCTTGCTGTAGACCTTTGAGCACGACCCCAGCGTCCCACGCTGCTCCCGAATTGATCCACTTCTTTAGTAACCCAAGTTGTGCCTCGGTAAGGCGAGGGCCATTGGCAGGCATGATTCTGTCTTCGTCCTGCCCTGCCGCTAGTTGGTAAACCAAGCTGTCTTCGGCCTGTCCTGTAATGATCGCGTCGCCACTGGCTCCTCCAGCAAGAAGCCCTTCTTTGGTTGTTAAGTTGAGCTCCCCTTCTGGTTCTGCTCCGCTATGGCATTTCACGCAACTGTTAGTGAGGATCGGGACGATATCCCGCCGAAAAGAAATCTCTTCATCTGCATGCAGAATCAAAGGGAGGAGTAGTAGAAGTGCTGTTTTGAATGGTGGTATGTGCATTGGGTGTGATGAATGTATTGGATGGGAGGTTGGTGGTTCATTATACATAAACAATTTAACCACTTAACCAATTAGCCATTTAACCATTTAGCCAGTTGGGCATTAGACAATTAGACAATTGGGCCTGGCTGTTGGTGAACCAAATGGCAATTGATGAAATGGAAACTGACCAATGATACTTGGCTAACTGGGTAAATGGCTAAATGGTTAAATGTCTAAGTTCCGATACCTATTAAGAGATATCTTGTCTAATTCTGGGCATTTCAGGGAAGAAGTGTGAGGATAGGCAGTTTAGCGCGGGTTTAACGCCCGGGGATCGGTCCTCAATGGTGCGCGATAGAAAAAAAATAGTCAGTTTAGCACTATGCATGCTACTGATAGCTTCGAACTATGCATGGTCTCAGGAACCGGCAGCAGAAGGGACATCCCTGCTGTCGATTCTCAGTGCCGGGGGATTATTGATGGCCCCCATCGCATTGTGTTCACTCATCCTCTGCATGTTCTCTCTTGAACGCGCAATGAGCCTACGGCGTGCTCGAATTATTCCACGTCCTTTTGTGAAGCGTATCCTCGAACAATTGAAATCGGGAGAGTTGGAGAAACGTGAGGCGTATCGCATTTGCAAAGAAAACAAGAGCCCTATCGCGTTAGTGCTCGCCGCTGGAATTCGTCGATGGGGCAAGCCTGCTCAGGAAGTGGAAAAAGCCATCGTTGACGCAGGTGAACGACTGGGCAATAAACTGCGCAAGTACCTGAAGTTATTTAACGGCATCTCGACCATCACTCCGTTACTTGGTTTGTTAGGGACGGTGATCGGAATGATTCAATCGTTCAATGCGATCGTGGTAACAGGTGCCATGGGGAAACCTGAATTGCTCGCCGCCGGAATTAGCCAAGCGTTGGTGACGACCGCTGCTGGATTGACGGTTGCGATTCCAGCATTAATCGCCCACATCTACTTCTCGAGTCGGGTGGACAAATTGTTGATGGAGGTTGACGAACACGGGCAACAAGTGGTTCAAGCTGTGTGTGGAGAACGAGTGAATCGCCTCAAGCGTCGACAGACCAGTCAAGAAACGACACGGCGGGCGGCTTAAAGATGCCTATTAAAATCAATCAGAACGAAAAGCCGGCAATTAACCTGACGCCGATGATCGACATTGTCTTCTTGTTAGTCATCTTCTTTATGGTGGGTACCAAATTTTCGGAAGTCGAGCAGCAGTTGGAACTGACCGTGCCTGAAGTGAGTAGTGAGGCTTCCGCTTCCCCTTCCATTCATCGTCATGTGGTGGCGGTTTTCAAGGATGGTACGGTCTCACTCGACGGTGAATTGATGGATCTGCAGCAGTTGGAATCACAACTGACGGCGGAACAGCAAAATGGCGATGTGACGAATGTGATCATTCGCGGAGATGCCGAAGGCGCTTTTCAAAACGTGGCGACTGTTCTAAGTGTCTGTCGCAAAGCCGGTGTGAGTGACCTCGGGGTATCTGTGAGAATGGCCTCGGCACAGGAGTAAGGTGATGAGTCAATTCATACTCCTGATAGCTGAACAGGCAATTCCAACCACCGCCGTTAATCGCACCGTGGGGCTGATCGTCTGGATTGGCCTGCTAGTGCTGACTGTCGCATTTCTAGCGCTCTCCTGGACTCGGTTAGGGGCGGCTCGACCTCTTGCTAAATGCCTGACCTTAAGTGTGTTTGCCCATGTCCTGTTGGCTATATTCTTTTATGGCACACAGATGCTTGGTCTGGAAATGGAGTTAGGTGGCGAGCAACCGGTGACAATTTCTCTCATCACGGAGACGATTACGCCAGCCGATGAAGTTGAGCCTGACACTCTTGCCGACGACGTCGCTGAGAATCAACAACCCGAAATCCTCGACCAGTTTCCAGCAGATCAGTCTGAAGAAAATGCTCCAGCGGAGCTTGCTGATTTGATGGAAGAAGCAATTTCCCCAGTTGTAGAAGAGTCTCCGGCAGAAGAGATCGAAACTAACGATCAAGGAGAATTGACGAGCAGTGATCCTGCTGACAAGGCTCTTCAGGTGCAGCAGCCGGTGCCCGATAGCCTGGAGCAGTCTGAATCGGAAGAGGTTGCAAGCGTTGAGGTTGAAGAGTCTGTTGCAACGCCTGCCGAGGAGATTTCTGGTGACACTACACCACCTTCCGAGTCGCCAATAGCAGAGGAAGTTGCCTCCGTTACGCCGGAGGACGATGTGCAGCAAGCAGCGGCAGTCGAGCAGGCCTCTGTAGTACCGGAATCCACTCCGGAAAACGTCCCCACTGCCGCTCCGCCAGTGCAGATTCCCAGCAAGCTTGATGGGAGTGCATTGCCCAATCTGTATCAGGCTCGGTTTGGACCGTCCCAAACGAATGCGGCAGGAACTAGTGAGGTACGAGGAGCTGCCTTTGGCGCTACTTTGGAAAGTGAAGCTGCTGTGCGAGCTGGTATCGAGTGGTTGGTGCGTAGTCAGCAAGAGAATGGTCGTTGGAATGCGTCTGAATTCGGCGCGGGAGTGGATCGTGAGGTTGATGGGCAGAAGCGGGGAGCCACTGGAGCTAATGCAGATACCGGTGTTTCAGGTTTAGCTCTGTTGGCTTTGATGGGAGATGGACATACTCACCTGTCTGGAAAGCATCGTGTTTCAGTGCAACATGGTCTGGAATACATCTTGAGCCAGCAAGCAAGCGATGGCAGTTTGGCTGGTTCAGCCAGTTTGTTCGCGCGCACGTACTGCCACGCGATGGCCACGATCGCCGTTTGTGAAGCCTATGCGATGACAGGGGACGAGCGATTGAGGGATTACGCAGAGCGTGCGATTGGTTACACGATACGCTCTCAGGATCGTCAGTCTGGTGGTTGGCGTTATCAGCCTGCAGACTCTGGCGACATGAGTCAGTTTGGCTGGCAGGTTTTGGCTCTACGCAGTGCTCAGCAGGCAGGGCTCGTCGTGCCAGGTAACACTCGTGACTTAATGGAACGCTTTTTGGCATCGTGTAATACAGGTGCTCGTGGAGGCCTGGCGGCGTATCGACCGGGGTTCGGTGCCACACGTACGATGACGGCCGAGTCTCTGGCCTGCCGTATGTGGTTGGACGTTCATCGCAGTCCGGAGCAAATCAAAGAGGCAGCGGACTATTTAGTTTTGCAATTGCCAAATCGATCCCGTCCAGATCTTTATTACTGGTATTACGGAAGTTTGTCCTTGCGCCAGGTTGGTGGCCCTGCCTGGGAATCTTGGAGTGGAGCACTGAAGCAAGTGGTCCCTTCCTTACAGCTGTCTGATGGTAGCTGGGCGGCCGATACGAAATGGGGCGGATATGGTGGCAAGGTGTACAGTACAGCGATGGCCGTGCTTTGCCTTGAAAGTTTCTATCGCTATCAATAGTCAGAGAGGCTTATTGTGTTTCGTAGTATTCTGATCCCGTTCTTGGGAGTTGTGGTGGCGATGGCAGGCGTGGCTTTGGTTCAGGGAGTCGGACATCAGCTCTACGGGACAGCCCCGATTACTGAAGAAATGACACCCGAACAAGTCGACGCAGCTGTCCGAGCTTATCTCGAGACCGCACCGCTTGGAGCCTTAGCCTTCCCTTTACTGGCCTGGCTGACGGGAACATTTGTCGGAACGTTTTTTGTATCTCAGTTTTGTCACGAAATGCCAGGAGCTCATTCGGCTCCGGTTTTGTGCGTCATGCTGTTGTGCACGATTCTAATGCTGACGATGCTGCCGCATCCTGTTTGGATGTACATTGGCCCGTTTTTGGTCGTGGGCGGCTGGTGGAACGGCCTGAAGGTGGGAAGCTGGCGAGTCAAACGGGTGAATAGGTAAACATTTAACCATTTAGCCAGTTAACCATTTGACCATTGGACAATGGACATTGGGGCAGTTAGACAATTAAGCAGTTAAACAATTGTCAATTGCTTCAATTGGGTTCAAGCGAGATTCAACTAACGAGCGACATTTAAATGGCTAAATGGCTAAATGGCTAAATGGCTAAATGGCTAAATGTTTCAGTCTGCTTCTTCAGGAGCTTCGAGGGCTGCTGTTGGTTCGGACGGAGGAGGCTCAAACATCGGGACGTCCGGAGCTTCAAAGTCGTCATAGTCGTCTGCCGACCAGTCGTCCGCGCCGGATGCTGAAGAGCTACTTGATGATGGGTCGTTGTAGTAGTCATTCGAGACGTCATTGACATACTCGTCCATCTTAACGGAGCTTTGGAATTCGCTGAGTCCTTTGCGGAACTCGCGGTAGGTCTTTCCGAATTTGCGAGCAACTCCGGGGAGGTTTTTACCAAACAGCATTACGGCGATCAGGGCGATGACCATGACCTCCATCATCCCCATGCCACCGAAGATTAGAGCAGTAGGTGTGTAGCTGGATTCAGCAATATGTAATATGAGTTCATTCATGATGGCAGTCGTATCTGTCAAACAGGAAGAGTAAAGAAGATGGATACCACAGATCGCTATCGATCGTGGTTGAGGCGACTGTAATTACAGTTCGCTATCTTCGTCTACGACGTCGTCATCATCGTCGGCCGGATCAATTGGAGTATCGTCTTTGAGTCCCTTTTTAAATTCATTGGCACTCTTGCCGATACTTTTCGCAAGACCGGGAAGTTTGTTGGCACCGAAGAAAAGGATAAAGATACCGCCAATGATAAGCATTTCCGGAAGTCCAGGCATGCCAATGGCAAATAAAGAAGTGGTCATAGGATTCGCCCTCGCGTGAATAATAGATTGCTTTAATTCGAGCTAGTTTAGTTTTGTGCTTCGTGCGCACAAAACGGCCACGAATTACTCCATTGTCTCAAGAGGCGAAAGCGGGCAATCACCCTAATTTGGGTTTGCCAGGACCGTGCTTGAGTATGTATTTATTCTATTTTGATCGTGTAGAGCGTCAAGTAGGGAGGCAACTATTCGTAAAACTACAATTGGATTGTAGGGCGAGTGTATTTTAAGTATTATCAGCAAACATACCTTCAAAACCTGATTAAGTAGTTTTGGTCTAGAAAAATGAATCGTCGATTGAATCTTGAATCCCTGGAACATCGTCTCCTGCTGGCTGCTGATGTTGCTTTTCAGAATCCCCTACTCTACCAAGACGTGAATTTCGATAGCCATGTATCACAAATCGATGCCCTGCAAGTTATCAATCACCTCAATTACCCAGAACTCTACGACGTTGACGCACCTGTCGGAGCTTTTCTGGATGTAAGTGGTGATAACGCAGCATCCGCCATCGATGCCCTGCAGATCATCAATGAACTCAACGGCACCGAGCAAACCAATGAAGCTCTCTTCGAGCAAGTCGAAACCTTCGCTGGAGAGGTTGAGCTGATGCAGGAATTGCTTCCCGAAGATATCGAATCGCTGGGACAAAACCTGCTCCTGAAAGTTCAGGAACAAGCGAATGACATTGCTGAAATGCGCGAGCAGCTCGAGGAATTTCTGCAAACACCTCGGCATGATCAAGATCTTCTACTCACACGTCGTGACAATTTCAGACAACGTGCATCAGACTTGGCAGATCATTACATCAAAGAATTCAATAAACTCAATGAAGAGCCCGAACTAACTCACCTCGACAAACGAGACCTTAAAGAACTTGGCTTACACAAACGGCTAAGAGCGGAATTCTCCGAGGTCCGTCAGGAAAGACAACGTGACTATAGGTGGGAAGATTATCTCCCGCACGACGAGGTGTCGCAGGAACAAGTTGATGAACATGTTCGTAAACTGCGTAAAGCTGTAGCACAGGGGATCGTGCCAGAGCACATTGACGCCGATCAGATTAACGGCGCCATTCGATCGTTAAGGGAATACCAGGTTTTCGATTTCCGCTTCGGTGATGGACGACACGATTTTCAAGATGCTCCGGAAGTCACTCCGACGGACGTCTTAGAAGTTTACACCGGCTATATCGAAGATGGAGATTATCAAACGGTTGAAAGTCGTCATGATTTCATCGTTGACCAGGAAGCATTTGATGAACTGTGGCTCGACTTGAACCCCACATCGATCGTTCCGGAAATAGACTTTGAGGAACACTTGGTCGTGGTGGCTACAGTCGTTGGTCCAAATCAAATCATGATGCAACCCACACTCGACTCTAACGGAAACCTAATGCTCAAAGCCGCTTCGACTCGGATGTGGGGCCCCGGCTTCAGTTATGAAATACAAGTGATTCCGCGAGACGGAATTGAATCGGTAAATCACGTTGACATCAATCGCGAGGGCGGAATGCCGAGCACCGAAGAGTTGGCTCAGGAGCGTATTGATCGCCTGCGGCAATGGAAGGAAGACGGTAATCTTCCCAGCTTTATTACCCCAGAGCTGGCAGATCGTGTTCTGAGTTCACTCGAGGATGGCCACAGCCCACTGGGAAGAATCTTTCGACAGGTAACCAGTTAGCCAGTTAACCAATTGATCAGTTTACATTTAGACAATTAGACAGTTAAACAATTGTCAGTTGTTTCAATTGCGCTCAAATGATGTCGAAGCAATCAGCGATTTTAAATGGAATATTTTCGCACTTTGGCTTCGTCCACCACGACTCCCAAGCCAGGTAATTCGGGAGCCGTCATCGTGCCACGGTCGATCGGGATGAACTCTTCGAGAATGTCATCACTCAGCCCGTAATACGTACAGTCATTAGGCATGTTGTAAGCCGGTAACGCTGAGCAGATGTGTAACATAGCTGCGGTCTTGAGGCCTAAATCATGCCCGCAGTGCATGATGGCCGGAATTCCTGCAGCTTCAGCTAAATGTCCAATTTTCACACAAGGTAATACTCCGCCGGCAGTGTGCGTATCAGGCAGGATAAACTCAGCCGCGTCGGCCTCGAAAATCTGCATGACGCTTTGCGGGCCTTCCACGCTTTCATTTAATGCAATAGGAGTGGTGGTTTGGTCCCGTAACCATTTGGCGTCGCTAAGTGGCTCCGCCATAATTGGTTGCTCGAAATACTCTAATTCATAGGGCTCCAGACGAATGGCCAAATTCGCGGCGTCTTCAGTCGAGTAAGCTCGATTGGGGTCAATGCGAAGTTTTAGTTTGTTCCCGACCGCATCACGCACTCCGCGAACCATTTCAAAGTCTTCATCTGCATCCGCTCCGGCTTTGGTCTTTAATGCCGTATAACCCTGTTCGACGTACCAGCGAGCCATCTCCCCTGCCCGCTCATAAGTTTGGATTCCCATGCAGGCTGCCAACTCAACTCGTTCTCGGACTTTACCTCCAAGCAGTTTGTATAAAGGTTGACCATTGTCTTTGCCAATCAAATCCCACATCGCCATTTCCACACCGCATCGCAAACGCGGTTCAAATGGATTTTCCAGATGATATCGTTCCAGTTCGTACGGATCCCAGCCAGTAATGAATTCAGACGCGACCCGATTCTGTTCAACCACATTGATGTCGGGAAGGAAGTTCTGATTGTGTTCTCCCCAACCGATTAGTCCATTATCCGTTTCGAGCTTAACGATGGCTTTGGTCGTCCAGTCACTCGTGCGAATATGTGACCGATAAGGTGCAAGAGGCTTGGTTTGCTTGATTTCGACTAAAAAGACGTGACAGGTGGTTATTCGCATAACGATCAAATATTCCGGAGTGCTATCAGGGCTGAAACAGACTTCTATATTGTGCCATAGGTGTCGTAATTTTGCTCGCAGAAAGGCTGGAGCCTGTGAATTCAGATTCGTAGCGCCTAATATTGCGTGTTTTGGTATCAATAATGTTGGAGTGATACTCCAGCCCGAAATGTCAGACCATTGCCGAACCAGAATGAGATACCGTCTAAATGGCCGAAAAGAATGAGCACGAAGCTCCAGACGATTTAAAAAGCAGAGGGTGCCTTTTCGCTTCGATATTTCTTGCGGGCATTATCGCACTAAGCATGCGAAGTTGCAGTATGGATCAAATGCGTTCCGTTCTGGAAGTTCGACGCACACCCATGGCCTATTCGGCCGGCCTGATTGATGGTCTCGCTCTAGTTCAGGGTTCGATCGATAGGAACGACGCGACCTTACGGACTGTGATCGGGGGTAAGGCCTGTGTTTATTACTCCTGGGAAAAGCAACGCGAGGAAGAAGATGACGAGGGGGAGACAAGATGGGTGACGGTTGACTCAAAATCGGATTCGGTGAATTTCCATTTGATTGATTCCACGGGAAGTGTCTTGATCAAAAATAAAAGTGGCCCCACTCGCCATGCTCGGCAAACCGGATCGCGATATTATGGCGATTATCGAGAAATTGAACATGCCATCCTCGCATCAGATACCGTAACAGCTGCTGGGTATTACCAGCGAAGCGAGCACAGTATTGGGCGTGGAGGGAGAATGGCAACGTCGTTCACCGTGTCGTCACAGGGAGAAGGCGCTATTGTTAGCTCGCTGGGATGGACCAGCATCGGTTGTATATTGTTAGCAATCGGTGCTGTTATTTATGCAGTAGGTGCATTGTTATTATCATTTAAACAACATCACATCATGGCTGCCACGGTGGCAGTGGGATTGATTCTCCCGCCCGTACTGTTTTTTCAGTGGATGACAGTCACGACAGAGCAGTTAGATAGAGCCAGTGGTCGAGTGTTGGAATATCGGGAGACCGTAGGTTCAGAGGCGGCAAATGGGGCGTCTCTGTTGCGGCAGGCACTCATTAAGCGAGATGCAAATACGGCAGCCGAGCTCTATGAAAAATATCGGACGCGTTTTACCAATACCGCGCACGTGTGGTTGGGAGGCTATGACCCGATCACTTCCTTCGACCTGACCGGTGAAGAGAATGCGATTCTTGGGAGCCATCCTGTACGTCCTCGAGTGGCCTCAGTACTCCCTTGGTGGCAGGTGGCAGGAGCCGGCATCATTGCAATCTGCGCAATGATTGGTGCCGGTATGAGTGGCTATCGCCAACTGAAAACGAAACGTCTGATTGAGAATATACCCACCACGAATATCAAAGGAGTGGTGCCGGGACTTACCGAGTTGAAAGGGACGATTCAAGAAAAAGGTAGTCCGATTTCAGCTCGATACAGTGGTGAAAAAGTTGTGTACTGTAGCTACCAGAAACAACGTAGAGTCAAGTCGGAAAAAGGTAAGACTAGGTGGGAAACGGTCGAAAGTGGGGTGTCTTCCACAGATTTTTACCTGGAAGACGACACCGGTAGAATTACCGTTAACTCGAATAGAGCCGAAGTGGATGCACTCCAGACATACTCCAAACGCACTGGGGATGTCAGTTTTACCGAATGGACGTTGCGAGCAGATCAACAACTCTATGTCCTAGGGCCAGCAGTGTTGCACTCCGTTCACGACGCTGAATTGACAATACAACACAGTATTTCAGAAAAGCACTTCGTCATTAGTCACCGAGGTGAAGGCTCTGTCCTAATGAAGTATGCACAGGGCGGATTAGCAAGTCTTGGTGGTTCACTGTTTTGTTGTATCGCAGCCATGATTGTTATTTACGGTGGAGCGTCGTTTGATGCGTTTGGTTACTTTGCCGCAGCATTAGGCTCCATGATTTTCTTGTTGATTCTAAATCTCGGTTTTATGTTCAATGACCTGATTTTCATGAAGAGTTGGTTAGAGCGAGCCAAAGCCAATCTCAATGTCTCGCTCAAGCGGCGAGCGGACCTGATTCCCAATTTGGTTAAAGTGGTGAAAACGGCGTTGTCTTTCGAGAAAGAAGTGCAGACACGAATTGCCCAATTACGTGGGGATATCTCAGGAGACCTGGAAGCGGCAGAAGATGTTGGGGAATTGCAAAAACGATTCACGGCTTTGCTGGAAGAATATCCCCAGCTGAAAACGGATCGTTTAGTGGTCGATCTCAATAACCGCATTGTCGCAGTCGAAAATCAGTTGGAGTATGCCCGGACGGGTTTTAATGCTGTTACGCGCACCCATAACACTCGGATTCGCAAATTCCCCGACTCGATTATGGCGACTTTAATGAAGATGACTGTCGGGACTTACTTTCAACTTGAAAGCGAGGCTGAAGGGAAAACGGTTGATATGTCGGCCTTGTTGGAGACCGAGGCGGATCGGTTTCGAGAGCAAGATCGCATCCAGCGGGAAAAAGATCTGGAGGCAATCACGGCTCAAATTGAAGGAGGATATGCTCCTGTCGTTTCCGCTCTCTTCTGCCTGGTTTCAGTGAATAATGAAGTCACCTCTAGCGAATGGACGCAAGTCATCGAGTTAATCACTAAGGTGACCGGTATCGAAGATGCGCGAGGAATTAAAGACTATTTGAAACCGTTGGAAGAACAGATAGGTGATAAAGGAGTCACTCGAGTCGCTTCAGGGATTGCCAAGCAGTTAACGTCACTGCAAGGGACAGATAAGGCAACCAGTTTAGTTCAGCATCTGAATCAGCTTGCCGAGTCAGACGGAGAATTGGATGAGCGAGAGGCTGATTTGATCGCCCGATTCCGAGATGCGTTAGGTGGGAAAATTCGCAAACGATCGGATAAACCCAAGAGACGCTTGTTGAAGAAATTGGCAGCACCTGTGGCAATGGATCAGTCAGCACAACAGGAATTGCTTATGCATACGCTGATTTCACTGGCGTCGGCTGATGGAGAGATTGCAACCGCGGAATATGAAGCGATCGTCGACTTTGTAATGGCCAATACTCCTCTGGGCAGTCGAGCGGAAGTGCGACAACTGGCAACGAATTCACTCAATCGCATCAAGACTGAAAGTTTAGAGAAAGTGGCCAGTGACGTAGAAGGAAAACTGGTCGGAGCCTTGAGTACAGACGTTGCAGCTCAGCTGATTCAATTTATCCATCAATTGCTGATCGTTGATGGCTCGTCAGGTGCCGGAGAGAATGAAATGGCTAAGCGATACTTGGATGCTTTGCAAAGCGATGAGGATGGCTAAAGAGATTTGCGACCCTACAGTTTGGCTTAAGTGAGCAGACCAATGGTCGTTTCAAAATCACGAAGTTCTTGAGTTGCCCCCATGCCGGTAATACACCAGCTGGCAGCAGCTGTACCTAACCTTGCAGCCGCTTCAATGTCCATCCCTCGGGCCAAGCCGGAAATCAAGCCTGCATAGAAGCTGTCTCCGGCGCCAGTGGTGTTGACTACTTCCCCTGGGACCGGAGCTGCCTCGATTTGCAGGAATTCATGATTGGCAGGACTTAAAAGAACGCCCTTTTCCCCCTGTTTGATTCCCAGTAGGCCAGTGGCGCCGGTATCCCGATAACAGGCGATCATCTCGCGTGCTGTTTTTAGCGAGGTTTGAGATCGTGCTTCATGCTCTGTCGGAATATAGATGTCAAGAAATGGCAAGCATTGATCGAGCTGTGCTAGGCTACCGCCACCACCAGCACAATCCAGAGCCGTTTGACATCCCGTTGCTTGGATTGCTTGTAGGACTTCGTGTAGGTATGGCTCAAGCAGCGGAAGCAATGCGTAGTAACCTAGGAGGATGTATTTAGAAGACGCGATGTAGTCCAGATTCTCTTCCAATAACTTTCGGTCGATCGCATCATTTGCTCCAGGCTTGTAGGCAAAGATGTGCTCACGGCGATCGTTCATGAGTACGGCTGTGGCACTGGTTTCCAGAGTGTCTCTTTGCTCGAAACGGCTTGTGTCTACTCCCTCACCTTGCAGTGTGGAGATGAGGAAATCGCCCCAGGCATCGGTGCCGGCCAGCGAGAGGGCTCCGGTGCGACTACCGAGTCTTGCTAAAGCAATGCTGCTGTTGGATACATTTCCGCCCACTGTAGGCGTAATGGTATCCAAAGCCCAAGTTCCTTCCTGCTTAAGTGGCCGGTCAAAGTCCAGTGGGCCGATCAGTAAATCGACACAGGAGATGCCTGCAACAATACAGTCAAATTCTAAACTCATGGAAAGGCGTTTTTTCGTTGGGTGAATGGGAGGAATGTGTGACGGAAGCCCACGATGCTCGGCAGATTGGGTTAGAATCTACATTATTATGCCAAGGAATCAGGCGGAATGATAAGGTCGCAAGCAAACAATTCACGAGTAAGTAAAAAGAAGAGACATGGAAAAGTCACTAGATATCAAGCTTCGTAATATTCTCGAAAACCCATCCTGTGAAGATTTTATCATAGCCGATGCCAAGGATGGGGATATGGGATTCGGTGTCGCTGCTCCGGGGCTAAGTCCCGACCCTACCCTACACGAATTTGGTACGGTTGTGGATCATCGCAATAATATGCGAGCGATCGTGGAACAGGGGCTCGTCGACATCATGTTGATGAGTGTCAGTGCCAGCGAACAGTTAACGATTGAAGAACGGATTTTTGACAATTCGCCAGTGACGCCTGCGATCCGAGCTAACGATACCACCGATATTTGGTGTGGATTGAGTGGGAATTATGGAGATCAACCCTCTTTGCCATTCCGCTCTACAACTCTGGATCACGCTCAATGCGGAAAATCGACCTGTACACCAGAAGAACGAGCACTAGGCGCTGACCTCGGGCTCTATTCCATTACTTTCAATAACGATGCAACGATCGATCGGGAAGCATTACAGGCTTACAAAGAGTTTCGGATTGAAGCTGAAGAAAAAGGGTTTCGCCATTTCCTTGAAGTCTTTGCACCCAACTCGCCAGTGCAACCGATCGCGGATATTCCACGATATGTGAATGACTGTATTGCACGAACATTGGGCGGAGTCACCAAGGCCGGTCGTCCGGTGTTTTTGAAGATCCCTTATTTCGGTCCCGAGGCAATGGAACAGTTAGCTCGATATGACAGTTCTATCATTGTGGGGATTTTAGGAGGTTCGTCAGGAACGACACATGATGCGTTTAAGATGCTCTGGGAGTCGAAGAAGTATGGAGGGCATGCCGCTCTGTTTGGCCGTAAGATCAATAACTCAGAAGACCAGTTAACTTTCGTGAAGTTTTTGAGATTGCTGGCCGACGGTGAAATCGAACCAGAACAAGCTGTGCGCGATTACCACGGTGAAATTACGAATCTCGGGCTGACTCCCATCCGTTCACTGGAAGACGACCTGGTGTTGACTCAGCTCTAAGCAGTCAAGGATAACTCGTTCCGTCATTCCTGATACGACGTAATCTAGATCCTTTAGTTTACGCTTGTAGTCTACGCTTGCTGTTGTTGCTCGATGGCCATTTTGTGATTGATGATGTCGGTGGCACAATTCTTGAGTCCAAAGACGACAGGAAACCAGATTACTAACCCGACTAGATTGATGAGGCCTCCCAGACCAATGAACGGGATAGCTCCGACCACGTGACAAATGCACATGGAAAGTGCCAGACCCGGAGAACACTGCCGAGCTCGGATTCCTTGCTGCCTACAATATCTCTCCATGTATTCAGCAAGCTTCCAGTAGGAGATGAACATCACCACCGCGTGGACTACGGCCCCCATGAGCGAAATGAAGACCGGCAAGAGAGGATTGGTCGAACTGAGGACTCCGGCGAGGAGCATGACAGCCAGCGGAGCAAGCTGAAGCAGGACGATGGCGGTCGGGCTAAAGCCAACCTCGGGAGAGTCTTGTATTTGATCCCACAATGTATAGAAGAAGATCAAATAGGCGACTGTGCCACAGAGAAATAGCACGATAGGGCCTATAAGCAATGTGCCAAAACCATTCAGAATAGCCTGGAATAACCTCTCTACCTGCTGTTCTGGAGGGACGCCGTCAAGCTCCTTACGCTTGAAATCCGACGTGCTTTCTGCAACTGCAATCAGAGCCTCCATGAAACGTTCGTCATCATTTAAGCCTTTGAATCGCTCTGGATTATCAGTGAAAATACTAGTCACAGTTACGACGATTGCTATGATCGCCCAGATAGTTGCAAGTGTGTATGCAGCTATGGTTCCCCATAACGTAAGTGATAAACGTCCCCGATGATCGGGATTGACGAATCCAAATTGGAAGGCGTCTTCAGCCGGTGCGGCATACGGGTTTTCTGTCCCTGGGACATTGGCAGCCACCACGGGAGCACCACCTCCGAATGGACTGTGGTTCGCAGGAGTCGTCACAGGCTCCGGAGTCGGTAAGGCTTCATAACTTGCATCGGAGAGGATTTCAACATGGTGACATGTTGGGCACTCTCCTTGTTGGCCCATAAGCGACACAGGAAGCGTAAGTGATTCTCTACACTGACTGCAGGTATATTCGAACGAGTCTGCCATCTCTGGGGGGCTCCTGAGTAGTTTTGATAATGCGGATTATCCGCCACCTATATATAATAGATAGATGCGTTACATTTACATCCCCGGTTTGATTTGTTTCCTGTGGGGGGCATTGTTGCCCTGCTCTGCTCTCAGTGCCCAGGATCAATCACTTCATGACATTATCGACGACTCTTTGAGGCAGGCACAAGGTGACTTGGCAGACCGGTCTGCATCTGTCATTGATGATTATGGTTTTGCTCGCCGAGTCTATTTGGATTTGACAGGTAGGATTCCCTCGCCAACACAATTAGCGTCATTTGTTGAGGACGAACAAGCGAATAAGCGAGAGGCCTTAGTCGATCAATTGTTGAACACTCCGGAATATGCTCGGCACATGCAGTATGTGTTTGATGTGATGTTCATGGAACGCTTACCTAAGAAACACGTGGCTCCGGAAGACTTTCAAGGGTATTTGCGTACGGCATTCTCCTCCAATAAACCGTACGATGCGTTGGCTTCTGAAATTCTGGGATCGGATGGTTCCAAGCCTGAGTTGCGTCCTGCCAGCAGATTTTTACTCGACCGTGAAATCAAGCGAGAAGAAACGGTTCGTGCGATTGGAAGAGTCTTCTTAGGTAGAGACTTGCAGTGTGCCCAGTGCCACAACCACCCGAACGTCGATGATTATCTACAGCAGCACTATTTCGGAGTGGCTGCATTTTTACAACGCAGTTATCTGTTTACCGATCCGAAGTCCAAGGTCGTGTCTATCGGAGATAAGGTGGAAGGTGATGTGAAATTCACCTCGGTATTTACCGGTGAAGAATCTCAGACTCAACCACGGATATTAGAGTTGGCAGAGATTGTGGATCCGGAGCCTGCTGAAGAGCCGTATGAAGTAAAACCGGATACGAATAATCGAGGTGTTCCTAAATACACGCGAAGGTTACAACTCGCTCCTGCGATGATCGATGCCGAAAATACAGCCTTTCGGCAAAACATCGTCAATCGGATTTGGGCGATGCTCATGGGGCAAGGATTTGTCGAGCCACTGGATATGTTTCATCTTGGCAATCCACCATCGCATCCCGAGTTGTTGGCGTTGCTCGCCGACGATTTCATGCAGCACCAGTATGACCTGAAGTATTTGATCAAAGAGTTGGTCATGACAGAGGCCTATCAACGAGAGTCGGAATTCGTAGACGTTGCAGACGCAGAGGAGCGGCCGCTCTACTTAAATTCTTCTGCCAAGCCTCTCAGTCCAGAACAATTTGCATGGTCGTTGATGCAGGCTGTGGGAGTGGTGGAACAATCTCGGCAGGTCGCCATCGCAGCTGTGACGAAGGAGAACGAGTCCTTAGAGTTATCAAGTCCAGAAGCCGCCAAGTTGATCGAAGAAAAGGTTCACGCAGCCTTGAAGCCCAGTGTGGACAAAGTGGTGGGCGTGTTTGCATCAAGTAACGCTGCTTCACGCTTTGATGCTTCTGCAAATCATGCTTTGTACTTACTCAACGGACCGGAAGTTTCATCCTGGCTGGCAACAGGCAAGCAATATTTATTGGATGACTTATTGAAATCAGATCATAATGCAGACGTGGTGAAGTCGGCTTATTTAGCGATTTATTCGCGGTTGCCCAATGAGGCAGAGACCGGAATTGCCACCGCATTTATCGAGCAAAGTGAAGAGGCTCGCGAAGAAGTGATTCGTGAACTAGTTCGTACTTTACTCTGTAGCGCCGAATTCCGATTTAATAAGTAATCGGGTTCGATCCATTTTTGGAGAAAGAAAAGAGATGACTAAGCGACGTAATGCCGGATGCAATGCAGTGGACCATCATGTTACACGCCGTAACTTCATGGGGACTGGTGCGATGGCAGGCGCTATGGCCGGTTTTGGTGGCCTGCTAACTCCTTCTATGGCCAAAGAGATGAAGTCGGGTCAAAAGCAGATTCTGCAGGTTTACTTGCAAGGTGGCGTGAGTCAGTTTGAATCATGGGATTGTAAACCCGGCACGAAATATGGTGGACCATTCCGTCCGATTTCGACCAGTGTACCCGGTGTTCAGATTTGTGAATTGCTTCCTTACACCGCTCAGAAAATGCACCTGTTAAGCGTGGTGCGGAGTATCAATCTACAAACCGATGACCACACTGTGGGACGACTCTTTATGGAAAAGGGGCGTAAAAACGGTGACTATCCATTTGTGGGTGCAGTTGCTTCGAAGTACCTCACTGCTGCAGACAATCCGCTTCCAGGTTATGTGCACATTACAACCAGAGGGCTCGTGGATCAAACGGCTGGTTTTCTTGAGTCCAAGCATGAGATGATGCGTCTGGAAGGAGTGAAGCCCCCGACGAATCTGGAGCGTCCGAAAGATCTTTCTAAGTCCTTGGCGATCAGGGCTGAAGGCCTAAGGCAACAACTGAATCAACAGTTTGGTGGTAAGCGTAGCCGAGCGTTAATCGACTCTTACGACACGTCCTTTGAACAGGCTCAACAACTGATGGCTCGATCTGATTTGTTTGAGAAGCAAGACGAGAAGGAACTGGATCGATATGGGCGTCATTGGTTTGGTCGTAGATGCCTGTTGGCTCGAACTTTGCTCGAGCAAGGCGTTACTTGCGTTAAAGTGACGCATCATGGATACGATACCCATGCGGAGAATTTTAATTTCCACGTGGAGCAGTTAGACGAATTCGACAAGACATTCGCAACGTTGCTCGGTGACATTGAAGACCGCGGTATGCTCGATAATGTCCTAGTCATTATTTACTCGGAATTCGGGCGTACGCCAAAAGTGAATCATAAATATGGTCGAGATCATTGGGGGAAATCGTTCTCCATCGCGCTCGGAGGTTGTGGTATTCAGCCTGGCGGTGTCGTAGGTGCTACGAATGCGGATGGTACGGAGGTATCAGATCGAGAAGTCGATGGGGCTCACCTCTTCCATACTTATATGCAAGCGGTGGGGATAGATTCTCAATCTGACCATACGTTGGATGGCCGTTCGGTGCCGATTGGCGATCCAGTGGCCGCTCCGATCAAGGAGTTGTTAGCATGAGATTCGACGAAACACAAACATCTGAAATGAATGATGCCGCCCCGATGCCTGAGGAATCCGGTAAGCCGGATCCTACAAAAGCCAAAGAACTAAAACAGTTCACTCATGGTGAGGCTCTGACAAATTGTCGCCTTGACCCTTCCGGCAAATACGTCTTTGCCGGGGCTGAAGACTTTGGGGTCTACCGTTGGGAGGTTGAAACTGGGGAAAAGGTCATTTATCGAGGAGCTCATGATAGTTGGGTTCGCCGAATTGATTTTTCCAATGACGGTAAGCAAGTACTTACATCTGGTTGGGATGGTCGGGTAGTCGTTTGGGATGTGCAGCCTGAATCGATTCAGACAGTCGAATTGCCCGTGGAACAGAGTGAGTCAGAAGAGGATTCAGAGCCAGTCGAACCTAAAGTGGAATTGGTAGTCGACAAGCCAGTTCGTGTTGTGGAAGCCCATCGGGGATTTTCGCGATGGGTACATGCCGGCCCGAATGGAAAATATATTGCCACCTGTGGTAACGATAAGATTATTAAGCTTTGGGATGCTCGGCGGTGGAAGTTAAAGAAAGAATTCGTCGGTCACGGTCGACATCCGTATGCGGTCATGATTCACCCCGATGGCGAGAGTCTGGTGTCAGAAGACTTGATGGGTGAAATCTTTGTCTGGAATGCAAAGACTGGGCAGCGTACGCGTGAGTTGAAGTCGGTAATGACAGGCTTTGATAACAAGTTTCAAGCTGATATGGGCGGGGCTCGGGATATGGCCTTTAACGCTGACGGAAGCTTGCTCGGTTGCGCAGGGATAACTAATGTTGTTAATTCATTCGCGGGCCAACAGGATCCAATTATCTGCGTTGTCGATTGGGCAACCAAGGAAATTAGCAGTCACTTACGCACGAAAAGCAACTCAGCTGGCGTGGCTTGGGGAGTGCGGTTTCATCCTGAAGGATTCGTTGTCGGGGCAATGGGAAACCAAAATGGTAAGGGGACGGTAGAGTTCTGGTCACTTGCCGAAGAGGAAGCCTCAGAATCAGCAGCTCCCAAAGAGGAAGCAGCTGGTTGTGATGAGGATACAGCCCCGGAAGAACCGGTTGAAGAAAAGAAACCACGTGAGATTAAGCCATTCCACGTCGTGGAAGTAAGTAAGCCGGTTCGCGGAATTGATTTTACCGCAGACGGCCGGAGGTTTGTCATCGCCTGTAGCGATGGCAGCCTGCGAGTCTACGAGATGTAGGTCACTGCACTTTGGCGAGCTTTATTTAGAAGAGGGAAACTAGGCGAGTGGTTAACCAGCCTTCGCAATGGGTTTCTTCGCTCCTGTTTCTTCTAAGTGTTCTTTCAGAGAACGAAGAAGTCGCGCGGTGATTTCCGGTTTGTCTTCCACCAGATTGTGTTGTTCACCGATATCATTGGCGAGATTGTAGAGCTCGATTTTCATCGGGTCATAGTAATAGATTAGCTTCCAATCGCCATCTCTAATGATCGAATATGGGTCCGCTCCGCCGCGATGTCGGTAATGGGGAAAGTGCCAGTACAGTGAGCGATCAAGAGTTGAGTTGCCCTGGATGACACCCGTCAGATTTTGGCCATCAATTTGAATACCAC
>CALKCC010000239.1 GCA_938082855.1 uncultured Pirellulaceae bacterium
TTGAAATCGATCAAAACCTATGGCAACTCGCTCAAGAAGAACTTGCCGGTTTTAATAACATCACCTTTCTCCAACAGGATGCCTTACGCAACAAGAACAATCTCAATCCCATCCTGATCGATACGATACGCCAGGCGATGAGTGAAGTTGAAGGCGCGCGGCTCAAGCTTGTAGCGAATCTTCCATACAACGTTGCCACCCCTTTGATTTCCAATTTGCTAACGCTCGATGAATTCGTCCCCACTTCGATGACCGTGACGATACAAAAAGAACTGGCCGAACGGATTGTGGCCAGACCCGGCACAAAGGACTTTGGAGCCTTGAGTCTCTGGATTCAGGCTCAGTGTAATCCTGAAATTGTACGAATCATGAGCCCCAAAGTATTTTGGCCTCGCCCCAAAGTAGATTCGGCAATCATCCATATCGAAACAGACACCGCAAAACGTAATCGCATTCCCGATTTAGCCTACTACCACCGCTTCGTACGTAGTCTGTTTATTCATCGACGTAAGCTTCTTCGAGGTGTGCTGGTAAGTGTCTTCAAGAACGAATTAAGCAAACAGGACATCGACACGGTACTGGAAGGAATCAACCTGACCGGTAGCATCCGCGCCGAACAACTTGCTGTGCCCGTCATTTTCGAATTGTGCGAACGATTTCGAGTTTTACAACAGACGAAAGAGGAAGAGGCGGGAGCATGAAATTTGTAGAGATCACGGGCGAGACCTTAGCACAGATCATTAACGACGATGAAGTTCATGCCGATGATCTGGTCACAGCCGGAGTCACACCTCAGTCCATCGTTCGTATCAACGAACAAGGCGACGTCGAAGTCCGACGACCAACACAATGGGAAATTGTCGGTGGCCTGCTGGGCAATTACGTAGAGCGTGTCCAGGGTGTCACGGGCATGGAATGGATTTAGGATATACTACATAATCTACATTAGATGAAATGAGTTTCATTTCATTGGGAAGTGGAAGCACATCTGGTGATGGCCACGGTCTTCAAAACCGCTGAGCCGGGCGTGAACCGCTCGGTTGGTGGGTTCGATTCCCATACACTTCCGCTTTATTGATTTCTCAATTCTGTTTACAGAGTGTCGCTAGACCTCTGAAGCTCTCCACGGCACTTTTCCTGAAACCTGCATCGTGCAAAATCAACGCAAGAAGCTAACCGAATCTGCCTGGTTCTGGGTGTACCTTTTCAGTACAGCCGGTCTGATTGGCTTGGTAATTCTGCAGGGCAAGTTCGACACTCGTCAGGACTTAGAAGAAATCAATTTCCGCGCTCGGATGCAAACCTATGAAGAGAGCGGGGCAGAGCAGACCACCGACCGGGATGCCACCGAGGGTGAACAACTCGTCACCTTGACGCCTCTTTACATTCTGTTTGGAGCTATCTTCGCTTTCTCCTGGGCGATGATTTGGAAACAACGTATTCTCGTGAAACCGAACGAATCGGTATCGACCACCGTAGAACCATCAACCAGTGCAAATTCTCCAAGGGTCACAACGGAGCCATAGCCATGGAACCACTCTACGAATCGCCGTTCTACGCACTCATCACTGGAATTCCAATCTGTGTCTTACTGATCGCCATCTGGCTCCAAACGGGAATTCACAAACTGATAATTGCTGCTGTCATTGTTGCGGCATTAACCGTCACCATGGTGCTTGTTGAAAATGCCGTAAAGACTCCTCGGGAGCGAATCTACGACACTATTTTTGCGATTGCCAATGCCGTAGAAAATGAAGACTATGAACGGGCGGTTGGCTATGTGTCTCCCAATGCCGAAATCGTTCGCTCTCAGGCACTTGCCGAATTGAACAAATATGACATCTCATCGATCAGCATTAAAAGCAACTTAATCGTCCTCTACAACGAAGATACGTCCCCACCAACGGCGAGCACCGGTTTTAATGTCGTCGTCAAAGGATCCTCTCAAAGGCTCGGGATCACCAATCAAGTCGTACCGAGATATCTACAGGTTGATTTCGAATACGAACAATCCAAGGATGCCTGGTATGTCACATCCTACGGCCATTCTGACATACGCGAGGGAATTCAGGTCGAAAAGAGGCTACGGGATCGAGGCGCCAAATAGACGAGACGTTGCTACTGCTGATTAAATTGCTGAAGCATCCGATAGTCATTTAGGTCAAAACTCATGGGGGTCACGGTAATCGCCCCAGCCGCAATGGAATCGACATCCGTATCCGCTCCGGGCAATTCCACAAACGGCTCGTCCGTAGACCAATAATAATGCCGCTGCTTCGGGTCAGCACCAGCCGTGTAAGGGTCATCGTGACGAGTCAGCTTCATTGGCACATACTTCCAAATCGGCCTCTCTGCCGAATCCTCAGGATTCACAGCCGACTGAGGAATATTGACATTGAGCAATCCCGTACCATTGGAGGACACAGTCATGGACTCAACCATATCTAAGACCCGAGGTACGGAAATGGATGCTGCTGTAGAAAACGCCATTTCCTGAGCGTACTCCAGCGATAATGCCACGCCTGGCAATCCAAAAAACGTGGCTTCACGGGCAGCTGCTACTGTCCCCGAATAAATAGCATTGATCCCTGTATTGAGCCCTTCGTTGATCCCACTGATGACCAGATCGGGGCGTTGATCCAACAATTGCATCACTCCCAGCTTCACACAATCTGCCGGAGTACCATTGACTGCCCAAACAGATTGTCCATCAACGGTCTCACGTGTCGGCACCAGCGGCGAGAGGTAGGTAATGCTATGACTCACGCCGGACTGCTGCACCTGCGGAGCAATGATTTCCAAACGTGTCACTCGGCGGTCCTGCCTAAGTTTTTCTGCCACCGCCCAAAGTCCTTCGGCATGAATTCCGTCGTCATTGGTCAAAAGCACAAACATCGCAAAGCCGTTGTTAGAGGGGAGGAATCAAGACAAGTCGTTGTTCCTATTAAACTACATAACACGAAAAACTGGCAACCGGCCTAAAACCAACCGCCGACAGGCTGTTGATTTTTCTGTGATCCTTCTATAATCGAAGTTTGAGTTTTATCCGAACACAAGGAAGATAGTACGGTTATGACCAGCATTTCCAGAGAACGCGTCCTGATTCTGGACTTCGGTTCTCAATATGCCCAATTAATTGCAAGACGTGTCCGTGAACAAAACGTTTACTGCGAGATCGTGCGACACGACATTTCTGTCGAACGTATCAAGGAACACAATCCTCAGGGACTGATTCTTTCCGGAAGCCCCTCGAGTGTCTACGAAGACGGCTCGCCTCGCTGCGATCCGGAATTATTCCAGATGGGCCTGCCTGTACTAGGAATCTGCTACGGAATGCAACTTGCCACCGAAGCGTTCGGCGGGAAAGTCAGCAGTACTTCCACGCGAGAATATGGTCGCGCTCAACTGACCGTCGATACCTCCAGTCAATTATTTGCGGATACATCGGCCGAACAACAGGTCTGGATGAGCCACGGCGATCAGGTTTCAAATATTTCCGATGACTTTACTGTCCTGGCCCATACAGATACCTGTCCTTTTGCGGGCGTCAAACACAATACGCTGCCTGTCTATGGGATTCAATTCCATCCGGAAGTGACTCACTCTCCTGAAGGTGGAAAGATCCTAAAGAATTTCCTACTCAATATCTGTGGACTGACAGGGACTTGGAAATTGGGTGACTTCGCCGATGAAACCATCGCCACGATTCGTGAGCAGGTCGGAGACCGACGTGTCATCTGCGGCCTCTCGGGAGGAGTTGATAGCTCCGTGGTGGCCGCGTTGCTTTACAAAGCAATTGGCGATCAACTTGCCTGTATTCTGGTAGACAACGGCTTACTGAGAAAGAACGAACAGTCCGCCGTGATCGAAGCCTTTACCAATCACTTCCAAGCGGACCTGCGTGTTGTTCAGGGAGAATCACGCTTCCTAAATCAACTCGCGGGAATTTCTGAACCACAGGAAAAACGTCGACTCATTGGTTACGAGTTTATCGAATGTTTCAAAGAAGAAGCTGAGACAATAGAAAACGCTCATTTCCTGGCCCAAGGTACGCTG
>CALKCC010000240.1 GCA_938082855.1 uncultured Pirellulaceae bacterium
ACGCTGTCGCATTCCACCACTAAATTGATGTGGATAATCTCGGATCCGTTTCTCAGCGCCGGGGATCCCTACTTTCTTTAACAACTCGATCGCGTGCTGACTGGCTTCTTTCCGGTTCAGTCCCATGTGTAGCATGGTGACTTCAATCAACTGTTCTTCCACGGTCAGGAATGGATTCAGGGCCGTCATCGGATCCTGAAAGATCATGGCGATTTTTTTACCCCGTACTTCCTGCCACTGACGTTGGGTTAAGTCCAGAATGTTACGACCGTCATACAGGACCTTCCCGCCAGCCACTCGGCCTGGAGGCTGTGGAATGAGCCCCATGAGTGTCAGATTTGTCACCGATTTCCCCGAACCGGATTCCCCCACAATCCCCAGCGTCTCACCGGGATACAAGTCAAAACTTACGCCATTGACAGCCTGAACCACACCACTGTCTGTGTGGAATTCGACTTTTAAGTCCTGAACTTGAAGTATGGGGGTTGTTACATCTGACATAGAGTTACTCGGAAGGGCTGATAATTCCTGCTTTTGGAGTTACTTGTTTTTTAGTTTGGGGTCGAGCGCATCACGGACACCGTCACCAAGGAAATTCAAGGCAAACAGAGTAACCGCCAGTGCCAATCCTGAGAAGGCAATCATCCACCAATAGGATTTGATGATGGTGATGACCTGCACGCCTTCGTTCACCAGTAATCCCCATGAGATATCAGGAGCCTGGACTCCCATTCCCAGAAAGGACAAAAAGGCTTCGAAGCGAATGACAGCGGGAATAGTGAGAGTCAGGTAGACAATCACGATCCCCATGACATTGGGAACCAAATGGCGAAATACAATTTGCATGCGAGTCGCACCGATCGTCTTGGCGGCCTCAATAAACTGCTCGTTCTTTAACGAGATAACCTGCCCTCGCACGACCCGTGCCATCGTGAGCCAGTAAATCGCCCCGATCAACAAAAAGAACACATGGATCTGGCCGACTCCATATTCGTTCAGGACTCCTCGCACATCCGGCCCAGACAAGAACGACATGATAAAAATCACAATAAAGATAAATGGAATGGAATAAAACACATCCACCAATCGCATCATGAGGTTATCCACCCAGCCGCCAAGATAGCCGGAGATCGCTCCGTAACTCACACCGATCAATAACGAAACAAACGTCGCGATAAATCCACAGGCCAGTGAAACGCGTGAGCCCCAAAAGACTCGCGACAACACATCGCGACCCAGTTTATCCGTACCAAACAGTGAAGGGATACAGAAGTCACCAAAAATCATCAGGCGAAGGGAAATCATTCCATTGGAGATGAATCCGGGATCATTCCAATAAAGCTGAATGGGGTGTTTTTGAACTCGGGCATCCACTTCGGCCATTAGAGCTTCTCGCTCTGTACTTCCTTCCGCGTGAGTCTGCGCCTCGGATTGTAATCGTTCTGTTTCCTGATCGTATTCTTTGATTCCCAGTGAATACGATTCCATCTGTGGCGGTAGTAATTCCCTGTTTTTCACATCCTGATAAATCGGTGATTGCAGAGGCAGCAATGGAGTGAAGACAGCCAGGAGCACGATGGCAATCAGGGACCACAACGAAAACATGGCTGCCTTATTGCGTTTCAATCGCTTCCAGGCATCAGCCCACAACGAAACTCCCTGCACCTCATGGGCTTCCTGGAGAATCGCTGAGAGTCTTTCGAGCTCTGTCTGTTTGTGATCAGAAATGGACATTACCAGTTATTGTGAAATGAAGTGCGATAAAAACTACAAAGAAGAATTGTTTCCGTTGTGGTGGGTTATTCGAGCTTCACTCGGGGATCGATAATCGAGTAGGCGAGGTCTACCAAAGTGTTCATGACGAAAAGCAATACGGTGTAGGTGAGTAACGCGCCCATGGCCAGGGTGTAATCGCGCTGAATGGCCGCTTCAATAAAGTGGCTCCCCATTCCAGGGATTACGAAGATCCGTTCCAGCACCAACGAGCCGGTCAGTATTCCTGCAATGGCTGGACCAAGATACGAAACGACAGGCAGTAAAGCTCCTCGCAACCCATGCTTTAGAACGACGGTACGTGGGCTTAAACCTTTGGCATAGGCTGTGCGAATGTAATCGTTGCTCAAGACCTCCAACATTCCGGTTCGCGTCAATCGAGCGATATAGCCGGCAAACGGAGCCCCTAAACAAAAGGCCGGTAAGATAATTTGACTGAGGTCTCCCCAACCAGCAGCTGGAAACATTTGTAGATTGAACACAAAAATCACAATCAGCATGGCGGCCAGCACGAAGTTGGGGATCGCAATTCCGAGTGTGGCCATCAACATAAACGAATAGTCATACGCGCTATTACGCCGAACTGCCGAGATGACGCCAGAAGTCATTCCGATCGTAATCGCAAACACCATTCCCAGAATCCCTAATGCGACGGAAACCGGAAAGCCTTGAGCAAGTACTTCGTTCACGGTGTAATCCTGCAGTTTGAAACTGGGACCAAAATCCAATTGCACGGTGTTCCAGAGGTGTGAGAAGTATTGTTCTGAAATCGGAGCATCCAGGTTGTAACGCGCTTCTAATCGAGCACGCACAGCTTCGGAGAGAACGCGTTCACCATTGAGCGGACCACCTGGAATCTGACGCATCAGAAAGAACGAGATCGTGAAGACGATCCACACGGTGATAATCATCCAGCCGAAGCGTTTCAATAGAAAAGTCAAGACTTGCATGTTTACTCACTGCCCTCCGGTTCGATCGAAAGTAAGTGTAGCGGGTGCACGTCCTGCAAATTGGCGGTGAAGCCCTTAATCCGAGTGTTAACCATGTTGGTGGAAACATAAAAGTAAATCGGAATGATCGGTTGCTCGTCCATCAGCTTCTGTTCAATCTGCCGAAAGATCTCCATCCGCTCTGTCGGGTCCGACTCATACTTGGCCTTTTCGATTCCCTCATCAAAAAACGAATTGGACCATTTGGTTTGATTATTGGGTCCGTCGGTCACCCACATATCCAGGAAGGTATTGGGGTCAGCATAGTCACCAATCCAGCCGGATCGCGAAACCATATAGTCACCAATACGAAGCGTGTCGAGATACGTACCCCACTCCAGATTTCTCAGGGATACGTTGATTCCAAGGTTCTTCTTCCAGTCCTGTTGAATGACCTCGGCAATGTCACGATGGCTATCAAGCGTGTTGTAGAGAATCTCAATCGTCGGAAGTCCTTTGCCGTTGGGGAAACCAGCTTCCGCTAGTAACCGCTGAGCTTCCTGAGGATTGTACTCACCGCAGTAGCCGCTTTGGTGTCCGTTCATTCCGGGAGGTACGAGACTACGGGCCGGCACCTGACCTCCCTTAACGATGTTATCCACAATGGACTGTTTATCGATGGCCATATTGAGTGCCTGTCGGACCAGTGGGTTGTCCAACGGAGGCTTGGACGTATTGATGCGGTAGAAGTAGACGGCCAGGAAAGGCGTCGAAACCCATTCGTCACGCTCCTTGAGAATCGGGATGAGCGTATTCGGTGGTTTAGTATCCCAATCGAGTTGACCATTTAGGAACATATTGAGACTTGTCGTTTCAGATTGAATCGCCAGAACGTCAATCGAATTCAAACTCACATTTTCTGCGTTCCAATATCGGTCGTTTTTGACCAGTCGCAACCGGTCACGGATTCTCCGTTCACGCAGCACAAACGGACCGTTACTCACAATGAACTCGGGCTTGGTAAATTCACGGTCTCCGTGCTTTTCCAAACTCCCACGATGGACTGGGTGGAGCGGATAGAACGCTGCCAATTCGGTAAAATACGGCGTCGGGCTGTTTAAGGAAACTTCAAACTGATGTGTCGAAAGAGCTTTGATGCCAACGTAGTCAAAATCAAACAGGACATGCTCAACCGATTGCAGTTTCGTCAGATCAGTTTCACCCTGATACGATTGAACTAATGATTGAATCTCATCGTCGTCACTGTCGACTGTCGTATAGACGTGAACTTCGGAATGCTGATCCGACGACTGAAACTCGACTACATAGATCGCAGGACCACCGCCTCCGCTTCCTCCATGACCGTGCCCGTCATCCTCTGAATGATCGTCTTCCGCCGCTGCCTGAATGATCTCCAGAAGTTGTCCACGGCGGATCGTACCGCGAGGAAACATCTGGCCTTGGACTGGCCGATCTTTCAATTCCACTTCGACAGGGTCACCTTCCTCGAGTTCTACCAAAGCGAACTTCTTGGCGTTATTGACATAGAACAATTGGTAGTTGTATTCCGATGCCGTTTCCGGATGGAGAAAACGCATCCAGGACCAGGCGAAGTCTTCAGCCGTTACAGGATCGCCATTCGTCCAAGTGGCATTTTCTCGAATGTGAAAATTGTAGACCGAGCCATCTTCACTGACAGAATACGAATCCGACATCGCTACCGGTTTGGGTTTTGTAGGTGTGCGACCCAAGTCATCCGGCTCACCGTCAGGAACACTTCGCAACAGACCTTCATAGAGTGCGTTAATCACCCGACCTTCCGGGACACCGGTTGCTTTGGCCGGGTCAATGGTTTTCACCTCAGTCCCATTATTGAAGACAAAATCGGCCGGTGGCAGCGTCCCTAGATTAATCGCCCAGACGACTGAAATCACCGCCAACAGCATTAATAGTGCCGGGAAATATTTTCGCAGTACAGGAACCAAGGTAGCTCCTCCGAAGTGTTATTCATCACGAATCAGTGCGAACTCGCACAAACAACCATTTTGCCCGATATTAAACAGGTAAAACAACCACGATGCCTTCAAGTTACCGACAAGAACGCTAAAAAAGTGCGAATCCCTACGCAGCGACACTAATTTGGCCGATGAACTCAAGAAGATTGCATCATTAGGATATCTACATGATTTGAATTTAAGTGGAACTCTGATGAATCTGTCGGGAATTGTTTGAATTTGGGTAGTTAGTTAGTTAAAACAGAACTTAGGAATGTAGTTCGATTGGGGGAGGCGTTCTCTCGATTTTTTTCAGCCTCTGGGTACTAAAAGGCAAAGACGAAAATGAATTATCACGACAAAGATCGGCAGCCACAACAGACTACACCTACGAGTGCGGGAATTCCTCAATCGCAACAACACGAATTTCACCAGCCGAGTGTTACTCCAACACGAGACCTCGCCAGTGATTTGATTGAAGTGTTCAAGTTGCTTTCAGACGAAACACGTCTACGAGTACTTCTGTTACTTCTCGAGACCGGTGAATTAAACGTCCGTTCTCTTTGCGAACGTTTGAATCAGAGTCAACCTGCAGTGAGCCATCACTTGTCACTGCTTCGCGTGGCCGGATTTATCGAAAGACGACGAGAAGGTAAGAGCAATTACTACCATGTGGTTCAGGATAAATTGGAGAACGTGTTGTGTCTCTTATTCCGAACCGTACCAGGTCGTGCCTCCTACCTACAGTTCCAGGACTTTCAGGTTGAATATCACCCACGTGTAGCCGGCATTGTCGATCGCAGCGCCACACAGCCTAACACTGCATCAGGCGTTAATGCCTCAGGTAGCCTCTAAGGCACTCGTCTCGAATATCTCGAGTATCCAGATCACCCCGTTGGAAACTGACGACAGTACTCATAGAGTGCCATCGTTGTTGCCGTTGCTGCGTTGTATGAATAAGGCATTCCCCATACAGGGATTTCAACCGTGGCATCCAGTAGTTTGAGAATGTCATCAGTGATGCCTCGTCGCTCGTGCCCCACGACAAGTACACACCGTCGTGGAAAAGCGTACTCGTGAATATTGACCGAGTTGGACGTTTGCTCCAAACCTACCAGCGGATAACCTTCCGACTTCAGTTTCTTTAACACTGGGGGAAGCGAACGACGAATCTGAAAATCTAAGTGTTGCTCACCTTCGCGTGAAATCTTAGGGTCAATCTTTACGTTCCCACAAGCAATGAACGACTGAACTCCACAACAGGCGGCTGCACGAATCATTCTCGCCACATTGACGTTACTACGCATTTCCGGGCAAGCCAAAATCAGTTCACGCGGACGAGTCAATTCCGTTGGAGGTTTATGCCGTAAGTGAACAAAGTCATTCATCGTATTGAGTCCTATTCTGTCACGCTCTGGAATGCTTGTTCGCGGCAATGGCTGAGTCTGGAAATCCGGGTATGGATGTCCGAGTCTGGATGAGTAGTCCGGGTTGGACTGACATAAAAAAAGCCACCGAAACGTTTCATTGCTTCGGTGGCCAAGCTACCCCACTAGGATTTGAACCTAGACTAAGTGGACCAAAACCACTTGTGCTACCATTACACTATGGGGTAATTGGGAGTCATTGCTTCAACGGTGAACAGTTGAATGCAAATATATATACCGAAAAAATGCTTTTAGGAAAAGCTGACACACGCCAGCATTCCACAATTCAATTCAGTTTTTTTGTGTTATGAATTGGAATCCCGATTCACAACGGTGAAGGCAAGCTGCTCCAATTCCATCGCCAAATCCACGCCGATCACTCGCACCTGGGAAGGAACACTGATCGTGACGGGAGCAAAATTCAATATTCCTTCGACACCAACTTCTACGACTTGGTCCACAACAGACTGAGCCGCATGCGACGGCACTGAAATCGCGACCAGCCGAATGCTTTGATCTTTCACCACCTTTGCCAGGTCGTTCACATGAAAGACATCCACTCCTTCGACCTTACCGCCGATCAGTTGAGTATCCACATCAAAGGCTGCTACGATCCGAAATCCTTGTTCATGAAATCCCTTGTATCTCAACAAGGCTCGACCAAGATTCCCAATCCCGATCAAGGCAACATTCCAAATGCTGTCTGTTCCCATGATGTGCTTGATGGCTGCCACAAGTTCCTGACAGCGGTAACCAACTCCGGGATGGCCAAACTGGCCAAAATAAGCCAGGTCTTTTCGAACCTGAGCATCCGTCACTCCCAGTAGTCGCCCCAATTCAGTGCTATTGGTGGTCTCATTGCCATCACGAATCAGGTGCTGCACTTCCCGCAAATACAAACTCAGACGCCCGACGACCGCTTTCGGCACGACGAGTTCTCCCTGATCGTTGTAAAGTCTGGACTTGTGCTCGGACATCCGCTAGCTCGGTAAAAAGTCACCCTCGTTAACTGCTCACTTAGTTTTACCGGAGAATTGGCGGGAAGGGCAAATATGAGTCTGGAATTGCAGTGGTTTAACCTGAAGCAAGGTAATGACGGACCTCTTAATCGTCATACTTTACCTAACCTGAAATACGGTCGTTAAAACCGAGGATATTACAGGCCCGAGACTAAAACCCCTTATTTTACCTATCTCGCCTGCCCGAATTTAGATACGGGTAGTCGTAAATAGATGAAATCTACGCTCAAGGTAATTTATTCGGGATTCCGATAATTTTTTTACGGCCACCTGTGCACCAGCGGGAAGAATTGATTGGGGCATTCAGGATGTAGCCACCAAACCGTACCTGAAACAACTCATCGGTTTGGTTTACTTGATGGATCAAGTTTGTAGTCTGCCAGTTTTGGTTCGACAACTAACCATTTCACCTATTAGTCCATTGAGTGAACTTAAATCACCGAAGGAGTACCCCATGTTAAAATCACGTTGGAGCGTAACCAGTCTGGCAGTTGCTATCTGCCTATTCATGCTGGATTCAGCTTCGGCTGGATATCTCGGCCTGGCCAACTACCGTAATTGCGGGATTGCGGAACCTGAATCTATTTGTGAGTCTCAGGTCCAAACTCATACGATCATGCGTACCAGACGTCGTGTCGTATTCGATCAACAACAGTACACCTGTTATAAGACCGTTTACGATACCGTGGTTGATACCAAAGACATTGAGTGTGTTAAGTACGTTAATGAAACGAAAGTTCGAAACGTAAATTACGAAGTCGCTCGACGTGTTTATGAAACAAAGTATCGAGACGTAAATTACACAACGACGCGTCCGGTCTGGGAAACCAAGCAACGAGTGATTAACTACACTCAGCGACGTCCTGTATGGGTCACTAAAACTAAAGAAATTCCCTACAGTGTGATTAAGCCGGTCGTGGAAACAAAGCAGCGGGTGGTCAACTATACCGTGACGAAACCCGTCTACGAAACCAAGACGCGAACTCACACTTGGAATGTCACGCGTCCGGTATGGGAAACGAAGCAACGTACGATTAATTACAC
This sequence comes from uncultured Pirellulaceae bacterium, assembly GCA_938082855.1. Classification (GTDB taxonomy): domain Bacteria; phylum Planctomycetota; class Planctomycetia; order Pirellulales; family Pirellulaceae; genus UBA721. The sequence continues at coordinate 8,187 of CALKCC010000240.1, forward strand.
CGTGCCCAAAACTGTTTGGGAAACAAAACAAAAGGTAATTAATTACACCGTTCGAAAACCCATCTATGAAACAAAAACAAGAACAGTCTCTCAGGTGATCCGCAAACCAGTTCACTACACCAAGACGGTTCAAATCAAATCGGGACATTGGGAAACTGAAATCGTAGAATGCCCGGGGCCAATCCGCCGTCGCGTGGTTCGAACGCCCGGCTGCTGGACGTGGGATCCAACCTGCTGTCGCCGTATTTGGGTTCCTGGTAGCTGTGAAGTGGTTGAATACCAGTGTCCGCCTCGTCAGATTTGCAAGCGAGTCTGGGTTCCAGAGATCTGCACGAAGGAAATCCCTTGTGTGAAATACGTCAGGGAAACCGTCCAAAAGCAGGTGCCTTACACCAGCTGCCGCTGGGTTAATGAACCGAAGCAAAAGGTATGTACGTATCGCGTTTGTAAAGTGGTTCCAGAAGCTAAACAACGTGTTGTGAACTATCGCACTTGCCGAATGGTTACCGAAACAAAATCACGTCAGGTCCCCTACACGGTTTGTAAGTTTGTAAAAGAAAACAAACAACGCACCATTAACTACCGAACCTGTCGCCTGGTTCGCGAACAAAAGGTACGGACCTGTAACTACAAAGCTTTACAAATCGTGGCTGAAACAAAACAGCGAGTTGTTAACTATCGACAATGCCGACTGGTTCAAGAAACCAAAACCAAGCAAGTTCCTTATCAGGAATGCAAGATTGTCAAAGAAACAAAAACTCGTCAGGAATGCTATACCGTTCGCAAGCCTGTGAAATACACCAAAACCATTCAGGTTTGTAAGCGTGTACCGAAACAAGTGCCCTACACGGTTACCCGATGTGTGCCACGAGTTGTTTGTGAACAATATCCAGTGACTGTCTGTACGCCAAATCCATGCGGACTATTACGACGCAGCCTGTTAAGCAACTGTTGTTTCTAAACGGGTCTGAGTCCTGACAAACTTCTGGACATGACAAAGTACAAAACCGAGTGGGCCTTCCGGGGAACACTCGGTTTTTCTTGCGCCCCCTCGAACGTGCCCTGGGGATCGGGGATCTGTCGCTGCTGTTGTTAGCAACCAAACCTTGGCACGGTCACACTCATACGTCACTCTGATTGCCCGTCGCGTCGAAGGCATCGCTTAAACCTTGCTCTGCTTCCTGACCAATCAATTGACCAGACAGTTCACGGGTACGTCGGTCTAACTGAGTTAAATAAACCAGCGCAATGAAGTCGTATAGAGCATGACTCGTTGCCGCAGGAAGCAGCGAACCTGTCCACTCGGCCAGATAGCCAAAGTAAATCCCTATCAGAAAGGTTGCCACAAAGTACGTGAGCGAGACGGCATGACAAAGTCCAAACAATAGGGACGTGATCAGGATAGGAATCCAAATTCCAGCTTCAGTCCCAACGAGTGACTTCATCCATTGTTGAACAAACCCCCGAAAGAGCCACTCCTCACCGATCCCTGCCCCAATTGAAATGAGCAACAATCCCCAGATCGGGATGCCACGAAGCCAGGGCATCAATTTGGTGAGGACCAATTGGCGAAGGTTCTGAAGCGGCTTGAAATGAGGCTCACATAGTTCAGCAGCGACAAACAGAGCCAATACAGGAATTGTCGCTATACAACCAAAGACAATGGCGGATAACCAGGAATCCTCGCCAATCAATTGCCCGGAGAGACTCGTAGCATTGGGTAAGTCACACCAGTAAATCAGTAGCAACGCTACAGGAACCAACGCGAATTCCACTACCACGAATTTCAACAGGACGCTCTGCCAAGTCCCCGGCAAACTGCTGAGATCGTCTGACTTGTCACTTTCTGGCGATTCTAGCGTCAGATCCAGAGGCTGATCGGCACCGCTTTGAGCGTTAAATTCGTCACTGTTTTCAGCGGCAAATTGGTCTGAATCGCTGGAACTTGCATCCACCAATGAGTCCTCCTATTAATTGGTACTATTTTGGCAAAATAAACGGCCAATGCCGCTTATCAGTGGTACTTTTTGCATGGAATCACCACAGTTTATGTGTTTTACGTCAATAACCCCTACTGTAGGGGGTTTTGTTAATTGACACCTTTAGAACTTCGCTGGTAGATTTACCTACTTATGTTTTGGCCGGAATATTTGACCTAGTTGCCCTTTATTCTCTAGTTAAACGGTCTTGCTCAACGCTCCAGTTTAACTATTTTGAAGCAAAGGTGGTTTTTCAGGGAAATGAGCGGTTAAGCCATCAATATAACGAACATTCCAGCTATTTACAGTGAGCTGCTTGGCGGAGGTAATCCCCCAAAAACGCTGACTTATTGCATAACAACAAGCACATTTAGACGAGCCTTGTCTACGGTTCAAAACCCCCAATAGGACAGATTTACAACATGGCAAAAAAAGCAAAAATGACGTACTACTTCGGTAAAACCAAAACCGAAGGCCGAGGAGTTGGCAAAGATATTCTAGGTGGAAAAGGCCTGAACCTTGCTGAAATGACTGGAATTGGTCTTCCAGTCCCTCCTGGATTCACAATTACCACCACGGTATGTGACCAGTACTACAAGCTTGGTGAACAGCTTCCTGCCAATCTGATGGACGATGTCTCCAAAAACATTCGTACCTTGGAACGAGAATTGAAAAAGGGATTTGGTGATTCCAAGAATCCACTTCTCGTCTCGGTTCGTTCCGGAGCTGCTGTTTCCATGCCAGGTATGATGAATACGATTCTCAACCTGGGTCTGACCGACGTCTCTGTTGAAGGCTTGGCATCAGCGACAGATAATCGTCGATTTGCTTATGACGCTTACCGCCGTTTGATCAACATGTTTGGCGACGTTGTGAAGGGCGTGGACCATCACCACTTCGAAGCAGCTTTTGACAAGATCAAGAAGAAGTACAAGGTTTCAGAAGACACCGATGTACCTGAAGAAGGACTCGTCGAACTCGTAACTGCCTACAAGGCCGTCTACAAGAAACACACTCGTACACCATTCCCACAGGACCCGATCGAACAACTTCGACTAGCTGTCGAAGCTGTCTTTGGAAGTTGGAATACGACACGTGCGGTACGATACCGTGAAGTGGAAGGCATCCGAGGGCTACTCGGAACGGCTGTCAACGTTCAGGCGATGGCATACGGAAACATGGGTGAAGATTCCGGTACCGGAGTAGCATTCACTCGAAACCCATCCACTGGAAAGAACGAGTTCTACGGTGAATTCCTGATCAATGCTCAGGGTGAAGACGTCGTGGCTGGTATTCGTACTCCACAACCTGTTGTCGAAATGCGGAAGTGGAATAACGCTGTCTACAAACAGCTACTCGGAATTAAAGACATCCTGGAAAATCACTATCGTGACATGCAGGACATTGAATTCACGATTGAAAAGGGCAACCTCTTCATGCTGCAAACACGTACTGGTAAACGAACCGGTGCTGCCGCAGTCAAAATCGCCTGTGACATGGTGCGTGAAAAACTGATTGATGAAAAAGAAGCCCTGCTTCGCATTCCTGCCAATGCTCTGACTCAACTGTTGCTGCCAAGCTTCACTCCGGAAGGAAAAGCAAACGCGGACGTACTAACTCAGGGACTTCCAGCCTCGCCGGGAGCTTCTGTAGGTTACCCAGCCTTCACTGCTGACGAAGCGGTTGAACGAACTGCCAATGGCGAAAAGGTCATCTTGGTACGTAAAGAAACCAGTCCAGAAGACGTGGATGGTATGCACAGTGCGGCTGGTATTCTAACCAGCACCGGTGGGATGACTAGTCACGCCGCCGTGGTTGCTCGTGGCTGGGGACGTTGTTGTGTCGCCGGAGCCGGTGATGTGAACATCAACGAAAAGAGCCGCAGCTTCACCGTTAACGGTCGCAAGTTTACTCACAAGAGCCTCATCAGTATTGATGGTTCAACGGGTGAAGTCATGTCCGGAGAAGTAGAAACTTCTACACCTACACTTTCGGGTAACTTCGCCAAGGTAATGCGATGGGCTGACAAATATCGTCGTCTCGATGTTCGTACCAATGCTGACTCACCAGCCGATGCGAAACGAGCTCGTGACTTTGGTGCTCAAGGTATCGGGCTATGCCGAACAGAACACATGTTCTTTGAAGGTGACCGTATTACTTCCATGCGTGAAATGATTCTTTCGGAAAACGAGAAAGATCGTCGTAAAGCATTGAAGAAACTGCTTCCGATTCAGCGTAAAGACTTCGAAGGTATCTTTACTGCGATGAAAGGTCTGCCGGTTACGATTCGCCTACTGGATCCTCCACTGCACGAATTCGTACCTCACGACGACAAAAGCCAGAAAGAATTGGCGAAAACGATGGGGATCTCACCATCCGCCGTTCGTGAACGTGTTGAGCAATTACACGAAGCCAACCCAATGTTGGGACACCGTGGTTGTCGACTAAGCATCACCTATCCTGAAATTCTGGAAATGCAGGTGACCGCCATCGTCGAAGCTGTGATTCGATGTAAGAAGAAACGAGTCAATGCAATTGCTGAAATCATGATTCCATTGATTGGTACAGCCGCTGAACTAAAATTGCTCCGAGGCAAAGTTCAGGATACGATCGACGCCGTAAAAGCTCGCCGTAAATACAATGGCAAGCTGAACATTCTGATCGGAACCATGATCGAGATTCCTCGTGCTGCTCTCACCGCTGACGAAGTAGCCGAGCATGCTGAGTTCTTCAGCTTCGGTACGAACGACCTGACCCAAATGACATTTGGTTATAGTCGTGACGACATCAACAGCTTCCTGCCTGACTACCTGTCTCAGGAAATCCTGCCTGTTGACCCGTTCCAGTCTCTGGATACTACCGGTGTTGGACAATTAGTCGAATGTGGTGTGACCAAAGGTCGCTCAGTCCAAAAAGGACTCAAAGTCGGCATCTGTGGTGAACACGGTGGAGACCCTGATTCCATCCGCTTCTGCAACGAAGTCGGACTCGACTACGTCAGTTGCTCACCTTTCCGAGTGCCAATCGCTCGACTGGCTGCAGCACAGGCTGAACTTAGCAAATAGTGTGTCTTAAGCAGATCACTGCTAGAGGCAATCGAAATCACCCTCTTCAAGTCTTTTGATTTGAAGAGGGTTTTTTAGTTGCCTGAGTCTATGGCCAATACCCGAACTATCATAAAGCGAGTAAACTACCTGATAGGACGGGAGTTACAACTAGCTTAAAACCATTTATGTAGAGACTAAAAGTCGTGACTGACATCAATGCAAAATACAATCAGGCAGATGCTCTGAAAGATGAAGGCAAACTGGACGAAGCCATTGCCCTGTTGAATGAAATCCTGGAAGAGGATGCGAATCACAGCATTTCTCACTTTGCATTAGCTGTTCTTTACGGGCGTGTCGGTCAACATGACAAAGCCGTCGAACACGGTGAAACCGCGGTGGAATTAGATCCAACTGATCCTTTCAGTTACACCGCGATGAGTGTCACGTACCAGCGAGCCTATGCAGGCACTGGAGATGAAAGTTTCATCCAAAAGGCTGAATTCGCGATGGAAAAAAGCCGTCAGGTTGGCGAACAGCAACGCATGGGTGGCTAAACCTCAACACCTTCCTCTCCACACGCTAAACAACGATGGCATCTGACCGACAAACTACCGGCGTTCCCGGACTCGACGATCTATTGGGAGGCGGACTCATACCCGGGACGCTCTCGGTCATCATTGGTGCGACTGGAATTGGAAAAACTCAAATGGGCGTTCACTATGCCCATGCCGGAATCGAACACGAAGGTCACGGCGGTGTCTTTTTTGATATGTGTTCGCGTGGTGATTCGCAGAACCATGCTAATTACGCCAAACGCATGAAAGACTGGGAGTTGGAATTCGCCCAAATCGAGCCTCATATAGATTTCGATGCGTTTCTGGCAGGCGAAATGAAGCTTGGCGATTACATGCACATTTTTGACTACTCGGGAAAACGAGTCACTAAACGTGATTTAGATTGGGACGAGTGGCATGATTGGCAGTCTCAGCTAAACCACAAATTGACGTGTGCCATCGCCTTCCTATTTGGCAATTGTCTGCGAGGCACGAAGCGAGTCGTGGTGGACGGAGTCGAACCCGTGGGACGCCCCAACGATTCCATTCAAATCAATCTCTTCGAATACATATACCATCAAATCCTGCGTAAAGACCCAGAATGGGTCGCTCGTGATTTGCTCCGCGTTAAGTACCGTGAAAATGCCGAGAAAGTGGCAAACTTGAAGTACGACAGTCAATCACTCGGCTGCATGATGCTTTACACATCTCACGAAACCATGCTCGATGACATGATCGCTCGCCCATTGGATGAAGGGGATACACTCTCCAACGCCAACACACTCATCTACATGGGGAAAATACGAGATGGCATGAAAGTCCGCCGAGCTCTTTACATTGCCAAACACCGCGGTAGTGCCTGCAGTGAAGATATCATCCCGTATCACATCGATGACTCCGGGCTTGTTCTTGACGCTTAATAACCGTCCAAGACTGTCCAAGACCCTCCAAGACTTCTGCTATTGAGACTGCACCATCGCCTGCCAGGAGGCAATCAAGTCCGCCGCTCCCTGCTCTATTTCTTCCTGAGTTGTCATTCGTCCAACACTTAGACGGACGGTTCCTCGAGCTACATCCGGCGATAACCCAATCGCTTGAAGCGTATCTGACATCTGCGTTTCACCACTATGACACGCCGCTCCGGTCGACGCACACACGCTGGGCGTTGCAGCTAATAATTCACTTCCAATGACTTCTGGAAAATTAACACTCAGCGTATTAGGAAGACGCCGCTGCACATCAACCGATGCATCAGAAAACTGTCCGTTCACAGTAAGTCCGTCGATCCCCTCAGAAAGCAATCGAAACAAGAGATCTCTCTTTTGCCTCAACTCATCCGAGTGCTGCTGGGCGTTGTCCGAGAGTAGGCGACAGGCCTCACCGAGCCCCACCCAGTAAGGCGTATTCTCCGTCCCTGCCCGAACGCCTCGTTCATGTGAGGCTCCGTGAATGAGCGATTCGAGCGTCAGTCCTTCTCGGATATACAATGCTCCCACGCCTTTCGGAGCATACAGTTTATGTCCAGCTAGAGTTAGAAAATCAACACCGAGCGCCTGTACATCCACTGGTACCTTCCCCAAACTCTGTGCTGCATCGGTATGACAGTACACGCCTGCCTCTCGACAAAGCCTTGCGATCTCAGCGATCGGTTGAATAGCGCCAATTTCGTTGTTGGCATGCATGACGCTAACCAGTCTAGTATTGGGGCGGAGGGCTCGTGCGACATTGGCTGGATCGATGATCCCATTAGGATCACACCCAACCCGGGTAACTTCCACGCCCAGTGATTCCAGATACGCAGCCGGCTGCTGAATGGCCGGATGCTCAAAACAGGAAATGACCAAGTGCCCTCCTAGAAATTGCTCACGATTGAGAAACACCCCCTTTAGAACATGGTTGTTGCTCTCGCTTCCGCCAGAGGTAAAAGTGATTTCATGATGAGCTGCCCCCAAGAAGGTGGCGACGTGTCCGCGAGCCCGTTCAATCACGTCACCCAGCTCGGTCCCTTTAATATGGCTACTGGAAGGATTCCCAAACAACTCTCGCAGATAGGGCTGCATAACTTCTGTAACTTCAGGAGCAATCGGCGTGGTGGCATTATTATCCAGATAGGCCAGTGACATTTTATTCTTCTCTGATCATGCGACTCAAAATGGTGTGATGAACTTCTCCATATGCTACCTTCCAGACCAATCGGCAGGTAGCAATGATTCCTCTTACCGCCAGCGAAGATGTCAATTTAGGAAACTTAGTGAACTTTTACCGGGGCCGGTAGCATGATTAACTGAAATAATCCGAATATTCCGAAGACAAAACTAGCACACTTTATATTGCGCTTTGAGTTTAAGGGAAGTGGAGTGAGAGTCTCCCGCCGTTCCCGCGACTGTAACGAGTGAGTTTGTTCCCCATCGTGCCACTGCATTGGTTAACACTGTGGGAAGGCCTGGAACATGACATTGAAATCTCTAAGCCAGGAGACCTGGCTCAAAGCCAGACCTTTACTAGCCGCCACGGGATATGGCGGAATTGATCACAATGCTTCAAAAACATCTGTTTGCGATCGCAATCCTCACACTTACCGTTCACTCCGGTATAGCTCAGGATTCAGTTCCTTCTGAAATCCCCGAAACTGTCGTCATTGGACGACCGGGTTCCTTTCCTCGCAACGCTCTGCAAAACTCGTCCTTGGTGACACCTGCAGCACAGGCTGCCAGCCGTCGAACCACAGGGGCGAGTGTCGAAGTGATAACAGCCGAGCAACTAAACAAGCAGGGAACAACTACACTGCTCGATGCGCTGAGAAACCGAACGGGTATTAGCACAAGTCAAAATGGCGGTGCCGGATCATTAACATCGTTATTCCTTCGGGGTAGTAATTCGGCACACACCAAAGTGTTGATCGATGGTATTCCGATGAACGATCCATCCGGCGCTTCACGCGCTTTTGACTTTGCCAATCTGACAACGGATAACATCGAGCGTATCGAAATTCTCCGAGGGCCTCAAAGTGTCATTTACGGCAGCGATGCCATTGGTGGTGTGATTAATATCATTACCAAACGGGGGCAGGGAACTGGGGAGCTCAATTTTTCTGCCTACGGTGGAAGCCTTGGAACTCATTACGAAGGCCTGCAATATAGCGGAGGCGACGAAAAGTCTTATTATTCGATCGCCGGGTCTTATCTGGAAACTCAAAGCGTTTCTCAGGCCGCGGCAAGGTTTGGTAATACCGAGTCGGATGGCTTTGACGTGGGTACGGTCTCAGGGCGTTTCGGCTGGAACCTACAAGACGATATCAATTTAGATTATGTGTTTCGTTTAACTTCCGCCGAAGTGGAAATCGACAATTGGGACTTTGGTGCCCCCAATCCAGTGGACAACCTCAACCGCTCGAACCTCTCACGCAATTTCTCCAACCGCATTCAACTCTCCAAACTCGCCCTTGAAGGACGATTGGAGCACAAGGCGGCATTCAGTCTTAGCAACTATGAACGAATCGATACCAATGTCCCGAATGCCTTTTGGGCTTCCGAATACAACGGCGAAACTCGTCTCTTCGAATATCAGGCCAATTACGCTGCCAATGACAATAACTTGCTCACAGCCGGAGTCACGTATCAGGACGAAGAAGCCTCCAGTGATTTACAAGCTCTAGTGCATCAGACTTCGACAGGTGTCTTTCTGGAAGACAGGATCACTCTTCAGGAAAACTGGCATGCGACGGCAGGTGTGCGTTGGGATGAATTCAGCCGAGCAGGGGAGGCCAACACATATCGTTTTAGCACGATCTATCACCTCCAGGACAAGCCCGCGCATTTCCATGCAGCGTTAGGAACAGGGTTCCGAGCTCCCGCCTTGGCGGAAAATCTGTTCGCTTTCGGAAACCCCGATCTTGCGCCTGAAACCAGTAAAGGATGGGAGCTAGGGTATACAACCGAGCTACGCGATGGCCAGATATTGTTCGATGCCACCTACTTCCGCAACGATTTTGAAAACCTGATCATCTGGAATCCCAGTTTGTTCGTCCTCGACAACGTCGGTTTGGCGCAGTCCACTGGCATCGAACTGACCTTAGCCTGGCAACTCAGTGATCGAACCACTGTCAATGCAAACTACACCCTTACCAACACGGTGAATCGCGAAACCGGAAGTGAATTGCTTCGGCGTCCCAAGCATCGTTCGATGATCAACTTGGAGCACAGGCTGGAAGATGATAAGACGCTCCTTGGGTTAACTCTGGCCTACACGGGGTCCCGCCTGGATAACCCTGGAGGCACGACGACCGAGTTATCGCACTATACACTGTTAAACCTCTATGCCACTCGACAACTAAACGAACATTGGTCAGCTGTGTTTCGCGTCAACAATCTGACCGATGAAGACTATGAAGAGTTGTTCGGATACGGAACTCCTGGAGCCACTTTCTACGGTGGATTGAGTCTAACTCGATAATCGAGGACAGTGGGAATGGGGGCGATGAGTTCACTCTGGATTTAAACTAGAATGAACCGAGCGGGATGTTTACGTCTCCCCGCCTCACCCAAAATTTTCGACCTAGGATTATCGTCATGTCCAACTGCAAACGCTTTGCCCTTCTGTCTATCACCTTCTGCCTGTCGCTGACCTGGCTGACCAGTCCAGCGGTCGCGGCAAAACGCGGCGCCAAACCGACAAAATGGCGTGACTTGTTTGATGGCAAAACGCTGGAAGGCTGGGAAAAGACCAACTACGGCGGGGAAGGGGAAGTTGAAGTCCAGGATGGCTTGCTACTACTCCACTTCGGTTATTCCATGACCGGCATAACCTACACACGTGACGATCTACCAAAAACGAATTACGAAATTCGTGCAACCGTTATCAAGATGAGCGGCAATGATTTTTTCTGCGGAGCTACTTTTCCGGTGGCAGATTCTTTCTGCAGTTTTATCGCCGGTGGATGGGGAGGAGCCGTCACCGGACTTTCTAGCATCGATGGGCAGGATGCATCCGAAAACGAAACAACAGGCTACCAGAATTTTCCGGAAGGCAAGTGGTATAAAGTTCGGATCAAGGTGGAGCCTCATCTGATTCAATGCTGGATCAATGGAAAACAGGTCGTTTATCAAAACATTCAGGATCGTAAGATCACCACGCGTAACGAAGTTAATCTCAACAAACCGCTTGGCTTTGCCACCTGGGAAACCAAAGCAGGTTATAAGTCTATTCAGATTAGAGAATTAAAAACTAAGTAGTCATTGGTTTCCAAGAATGTTTCATAGCTTTGAAGAAGATCCCTTACACGGAGATCTCCAACGGCACGAATTCTTCATGCAGCATGCGTTACAGCAGGCGATGGTCGCGGATGCTGAAGACGAGGTACCTGTCGGTGCCATCATCGTTCACAACAATCAGATCATCGCAGCCGCTCACAATCAACGTGAACAATTACACGATCCCACAGCTCATGCAGAGATGATTGCGATTACTCAGGCCGCAGAAGCTCTGGGGGACTGGCGACTGGAAAACTGTACGCTGTATGTCACGCTCGAGCCATGCTGCATGTGTGCCGGAGCCATAGTGCAGGCCAGAATCCCCGTCGTCGTATACGGTGCCGATGACCCTAAGGGTGGTGCCGCAGAGTCCTTGTATCAGCTGCTCAATGACCAACGGCTGAACCACCAGTGCTCACTGGTTACAAACATTCTCAAGCCGCCCTGTAGCGAAATCCTTACCGAATTCTTTCGACGTCAAAGACGTCTGGGGAAAAAGTAGTGAAATTCAGAGTTTCTTGGCGAGAAAAATGAATAATAATTGCGTTGTTCTAAGAGTTGTATTGTGTATATAATTAGCCTGTTAGTGGGGTTTTTAATCACCTACTGGGGCCGATTTCAGAAGGAAAGTTTGTATGTCCAAATCCAACAAAAATAGTGGCTTTACTTTAATTGAATTGCTAGTTGTAATTGCGATCATCGGGATTTTGGTCGGATTACTCTTACCAGCAATCGGAGCAGCTCGGCGTAGTGCTAGACGAACAGCGTGCTTAAACAATCTGCGAAGTTTAGGGCAGGCCGCAACGGCATTTGAAACATCAAAGCAACGATTTCCTGGCGGTGCAGAATTAGCCGCACCACTGCCCAAATTCACCCGACCATCTGGCAAGCATTGGAACAAACCGGTTTCTTGGGCTGTGGCCCTCTTTCCGTATTTTGATCAACAAGGGACGTATGATGCTTGGTCAAACGACAACAACGTCGTTTATCAACCAGTAAATCCTGTTCAGGTTCAAACAGGAACATCTTACATAGGTGGAGGACCAAATCTAAATCCAGCTCTAATCGCATTAGGTGCAACCCCTCAAGTAAATTCACTTATTTGTCCCGACGATATTACGGTAGGACAGGATTCAACTTGGCAATCTGGAGGCACATTTTTAGACGCTCCACATACATCTTATGTTGCTAATGCAGGACAACTTTCATCTTACGGTTCCTCTAACCAGCGAAAAGCCAATGGAATTTTCCTGGATCGGGTTATGTATCCCAACTTTCGTTTCTCAAGTTCTGATTTAATTGACGGAGCTGGTCAAACAATCTTATTCTCCGAAAACTTACAGGCCGGCTACTGGACTAAAGCTGGAGTTGGAACGGGGACTTTATTTGACAACACAACTCCAGACCCAATTCCTCAGAATTCGATGGTTCTTGATGCCTCAGCTGAAGGTTGGGGAGGTGGAAACTTGAGTGTAGTCGGCCCTTCAGCCTTAAGTGACAACCTAATTTTTTGGGATAATCTTGATACCGTCTACTCTGGAGATATCCCAGACCATGCACATATCAACGGAAAAGGTAAGGCTATGCAATGGGCACAAACTAATCCCAATGGATTGTTTCACCCAGTTGCTTCTGCACGCCCTTCAAGTGCACATGGTGATGGTGTAGGAGTAGTTTTTGCAGATGGACATACTCAATTTATTAATGAAAATATTGACTACGCCGTTTATGCCCTCTTAATGACGCCTGATTCCAAAAATTCTCATATCACAAGTACATGGAAAAATCGAATCCTAAGTGCGGGTGATTATTCCACCCCTTAGTAAAACAGCCTAATGGGCGACTTATAAAAGTCGCCCATTTCTTCATCTCATGGCAAAAGGCTAAATACAAGTTTTATTAATCACATTCTAAACGAATAGAATAGACCTTTACTCGCGTTTCAACACGCCAGCTCGGCGTTTTTCAATCTTGAATGTGATTGGCACGAGGACGCGTTTGGCAGTCGCCACACCGTTGGTTAATCCTGGACTAAATTGCCACTTGGCCACGGCTTCCTGAGCCACCTGATCAAGTTCTGTTGATCCTGTCGAAACCAGCACTTTCGTGGATCCCACGTTGCCGGACGACAAGACGACAACTTCCAGCTTCACCGTACCACTCACCCCCTTGCTGATCAGTTCTGGCGGAAAGACTGGTGGCCGATTCAAAGGATTTTTGCGATCCAACGCCGGTGAAGTGGTGGCACCTTCCATGGAGTCCTTCACTAGATCTGTCGTGGCATTACCCTGTTTTGGTGGCGCGTCTGCGATAACCGTCTCGACTTCAAACTCAACTGGAGGACTATTCCGTTCCGGAGATTCCGCAGCCGCCGATGTGGGAATTTCTCGAGGGTTCGGTTTGTTCTTAATTACTTGGGGATTGGCTAGCTGTATGGGCTCAAGCAACTTCGCAGCTTCTTCTCCAGCCGTCTCCTTGGAAGATGCATTGGGGGCTAGCTCAAACGGCCTTTCCTGTAGAGTCGGGGGGGCCTCGGTGAAACCTGAGGGGTCCGATGGATTTGATTCATCAGCGGATTCAAGTGGATGTAGGTCTGAGGAGTTGTTCGCAATCTTATCGCGTGGCATTGGCGACTCGGCGGCGAGCTCTTCCACTGTTCGTTGTTGCTTTTCAACGGTAGATTCAAATTCCGAGAGCGAATCATCAACCAAGGAGTCTGAGAATTCCACAGAGTCCTGACGATCGATTGTGTTTTCACTAGCGGTCAAGTTCTTCTGTGGCCGCAATTCAGAATCCGGGGGTTGACTACTGGAGATAAGCTGCACGGCAATGGATGATTCACCCTGAAGCATGTCATTGAGTGAAACGGATGACTCGCCACTACCTAGCCCGCCCAACGCAACGTGTCCGACAGCACTGCCGGTGAGCAGCACCAAGAATAACCAATCTGTGCTTATCAATCTCTGCACGTGTTATTTAATATCCCGTCTGAAGTCGAATCAGCAGTTGCTTGCAATAGTCTATCATTTCCTACATTTATCATATCGTCAAACCTTACCTGACTAATCGAATCGATTCGGACATTCCCACAGGGTATCGCGATTCCCACTCCAGCCAACTAGCACATCACGGGATTTGAGTTACTCTTAAAGAAGTCGGTTCCAAATCCAATCGCAATCCAAAGGCAACAACCTGATCGTCTATGTTCTGGGGAAAAACACTTAGCGAACTTTTTGAACAGGGCGGCTTCGTCATGTACCCGCTACTGTTGTGTTCGATCGTAGCCGTCGGAGTCGCTGCTGAACGGATCTTTGTACTATTTGCTAATCGAAGTACATACCATTCGTTTTCCAGTGCTTTGGAAGAGAAACTTACGAGTGGCGGTGTTTCTGCAACGCAAAAGTGGCTAACCACGATCATTCATCCGTTATCAATCGTTGCGAATTGCAGTTTGAAGCACGCTGAGTTAACGCAGGAAGCCAGAGAAGAAATTGTCAATCGAGAAGCCTCTGAGCAGATTGCAATGTTGGAAAAACGTATCAATTGGCTCTCGATTATTGGGACGCTGGCGCCAATGATTGGCTTACTGGGTACCGTGATCGGGCTGGTCGAAGCTTTTTATCAAATCGAGCAGCAGGGAGGTCAGGTACAGCCTGGAGATCTTGCATCGGGGATCTGGACAGCCTTACTGACAACCGTATTTGGATTGATCGTTGCCCTTCCCACGCTGGCTATCTACCACTTTTTGGATAACCAGATCGCAGCGACAACGTTACGCATGACCTGGATTTCGTCCAGAATCAACGAATGGTTGGCTAAAGAAACTCTGGCCAAGAGCGAGGGTTCCTCTTGAAATCGATTCAACGTCAAAGACGACCTTCCATTCGCATGGAACTTAGCCCACTGATCGACTGTATCTTTCAGTTGCTGATCTTCTTCATGCTTTCATCAACCTTCCTGACTCCGGCGATCCAGCTGACCTTGCCTTCGGCCACAGCTGGCACAAGCCAAAACGAGTTAGAGATTATCATCACGCTGAGTGAATCTGGGGATGTCTATCTCAATAAGACGCCGACTTCACTCATCGCTCTGGAATCAGAACTTAAACGGCTACTCGCGAAGTCCGAAATGAAGAGTGTCACAATTCGCGGTGACGAAAACATGCCTTACTCGGCTTTCCTGGACGCGTTGGATATTACCAAACGCAGCGGAGCCATCCACGTCAATGTAGCCCATCAGGCTCAGTAATACTCGCAAGCCAGATTTGAATCAGTCAGATTCAGCCACGCTCTAGTGCCCTGCCAAAGCGTATTTAGAATTCAAAGGCGTATTGAATATTAGCTGAGAAACCAGCACCATCCACTCCGCTTCCATGCACGCGGTAGGCTTTATCAAGAATGTTTTCCAACTCAATTCGCAGCAAGTGATGGTCCTTCAGCTGCGTACCATAACGAAGGCTGATCGTACCATAACCAGGCGTCCCTCCGTCCGGAATTCGCCCATCCGATACGTCCTGGAAATTAAGTCGATCCTGCGTATCAACTAACCAGGAATAGATATCGACAAATTCGTACTTCTCACTATTACGCCAACGCAAACCGACAACGCCTTGTGTCGGTGGAATCCTTGAAAGCGGTTCGTCGAGATCGAGATCCTGACCGTAGATGTAGGAGAAGTTTCCATAAGCCGTCCAATTGGTAGACAAACGCTTCTCCGCGGCAAATTCAACGCCGTTGATGTGGGCATCGCGATTGCTACGGGAAAAGAGAATACTATCACTACTCGCACCTGCAGGTGTGCGTAGAATCATATCCTCAATGTCTGTCCAAAACACAGACGCCTGCCAACGCACGGTATCCACTTCTTTCCGAAGTGCCACTTCATAACTCAAACTTCTCTCTGGTCTGAGATCAACACTGGGAGTATCTGCGGCTGCTTGTTGGACGTTGTCATTATTGGCAGCTAGGTCGTCCAGATTAGGAGCTCGGAAGCCTTCGGAAATTGATCCTACCAAAGCCGTCGTTTCATTGAGTTTGTAATGCAGTCCACCTCCTGCCGACCAGTCGTTGAAAGTAGGTGAAATGAACACAGGCTGCGATTCCGGATCGGTAGCTGGGTCATTGTCATGATCGACGTCGACCATAGGCGTCCCCTGAGCGTGAGCCCGAGTAAACCTCACTCCTCCGTTAAAGCTCAGCCGTTTGTTCAGTTCTTTGTCAATTTGAAGAAAGGCTCCGGTCTGACGATATCGTCCATCATCCGGATATTTCGGGGTGGGCGAGGAGATAAAATCGTTAGTCAGATTGTCATACCGATTGCGGAAAGAATCCACCACATCTCGATACATATCCGCACCATAGGTTAGATTCCAGCCATTATCGAGTTCGCGCCCCATCAGCAATTGAATACCGTACGAATAATTATCGGTTTCCATGTCATCCCAGTAGGTGCGGCTAACCCGGGCATCCGTGGATTGTTCACGCTGTCGGTGCATTGAAAACGTCAGCATGTAGTTATCAAAGAACTTCTCCATGTCCGTTCCCTGAAATCGCAGGTAGGCCATACTTCGTTGTTGAGGATCAAAGATGGTTCGACGGCTTGGAAATCTGTCGGTACGAAAAACATCCCGTTGTTCAAAGTGCTGCACTGACAACGTCACCGCCTGATTGTCAGAGAGTAAACGGTCTACTCTTACATCGCCCGAATACTGAGAGTAAGCCGTGGCGGCTTGACGGCCCAAATCACCACCGCGATCCAGTTCATTGAAGTTCCCGTAACCTGATCCCGCGAAGACACTGGTGTCTCCCTTTTGGAACTGGTAATTCAGCCGAGTATAAATACCGCCATCTGCACTGGAATAACGAGACGTCCAGGTGCGAACGGGTTCGTTGAGCAGAGCATCGGTAGGAGTACGTCGCGTAACGACATTCACGACACCACCCAATGCGTCGGAACCCCAAAGGACGGTTTGAGGACCACGGATGATCTCAATGTGATCTACCATTCCCGGATCGATCGTATTGAAATACTGGTTGGGCCCAGTACGAAACGTTGCATTATTCATGCGAATCCCATCCACCAGGATCAACACCTGCTGACCGGTTAATCCACGGATGAACGGGGAAGCAGCACCACGTTGAGTTCGCTGCATGAGGACACCGGTTTCTCGCTCTAACGCCTGCAGCATGTCCGCCGGCGCTCGCTCCAGCAAATCCTGCAGGTCGATCACAGATCGATTGGTGGGAGCATTGAAATTGGAAAAATTACTACGGCGACCGCCATCAAAGAGCCCTCGCCCCATGGAGTCCAAACGGTCATCATTCCAAATTCCATCTGGCGTCGTCGGAAACGGAATGACACCTTCGACAACGATCGGAGCAATTTCTGGAGGGTTTTCAATTTCTTCCGGAGTGTCGTCGGCTGGTTCCTGTGCATTCGCTAATGCGACCTTGGCAGATTCCTGAATCGACTCATCATCCACATCGATTTCTAGAGACTCGACATTCGGATCGAGTACCGGAGCAGATGGAATTTCCTTCTCAGAGGTATCCTGAGCTTGTAAATTCGTCATCGCCAAGCATAGCAACGCCACTCCAATGAGACACCTAGTCACATGTAAGAATACGCCCGACATTTTTCATTTTCCCCATATTCATAGAATTCGGAATATGGGTAGCAAATCGTCTGTGAATTGAGCCAACATCAGGAATTGTTGGCTTTTCTATAGAGATGCCATGCTCTTTTTATTAGCACAAAACCGTACAGTTTTACGTCCTGAACAGATGGGACGCGACAACAGAACGCACGGCGACGAAGCAGCATCGGCGGAGACGGAACAACAGGCTGGAATTAGTCCTCGGTTACTTGCGTGCCTGAGATTGGGTATTCCAGAATTCATTGACCGACACTTCTTTGCAACCAGCCATGAGCGTGCCAGTACTGCTAATTCGCTTACGATCCGAATTGGTCAATTGCCAGTGAATACTGTGTTCACTACGAACCACTTGCTTTCGCAATCCGACTCGGTCAAGAAGCACTGTTCGTTCAATGGACTTGGGCAGTAGTTTTTGTTCGGCCATAACTCGATTGAGTTCGAATCGGGAGTAAGGAGGGAGATTCCCAACACGTGTGCTGTTGAGTCTGGCGACCCAGTCAGCGAAGTGGCGATACTTTTGAATCGCCGGTACCCATTTGGCATGAATGCCGGTGGCCTGATAAGTCATATGGTCGCTAGCAACCGTTACCGTTTTGGTGGAAGGATTGAACATCTGTTCCAGTTTGGGAGTCACAAATCGAGTCACCACTTCATCACTGGCTTGGGTCTTTATTTGTTCGAGAAACTTGAGTAGATAGTCTTTCGTAATAGTTGTTTTTAGTTTGCGTTGAGCATCAATCAATACAAACCTGCCTCGACTGACATCAAAGACTGTTATGTCTCCCAACGACGATTCGTGATTGAGAAAATCATAGACGGTCGTACCACTAAACAGCGTCAGGCTGGACGAAGCCGGCGTCGAATCATCTTCTACGAAAATTTCCGTCTCTATCCGAAAGTCATTCGCCATGGCAGACGATGCAATAGAAGCACAGACCATTGAGAGCAGTAAAATTGAACTTCGCCAAATCTGTTTAGATTGCATGAGCCTATCCTGAAAACAGGTTGTTGGGATTACCAGTGGCCAAGAATAATCAATTCCTGCCGTTGAAGTCTACGCAGATCGTACTGTTTAACATTCAGACTCTCAGGATTCACAGAGGTTCGGCCGTATTGGGCGGATTCTATCAAAGCAGAACGACCCGATAAGCAATACTTTACGTAACACGACTGACGTCATGGTTTTCACCGGCAATTAAAGGCAATATTGTGAATCAAAAGCAACGGATCTTAGTTACAGGCGGAGCGGGATTTTTAGGTTCTCAGCTTTGTGAAATCCTTGTTGCACGTGGCGATGATGTAATCTGTCTGGATAACTTCTTCACCAGCCAAAAAGTCAATGTCACCCATTTGCTCGACAAACCAAACTTTGAACTGATACGGCATGATGTCATCGTGCCTATTTGGCTTGAGGTCGATCAAATCTACAACCTGGCCTGCCCGGCGGCCCCTGGTCATTACCAATACAATCCGATCAAGACGATGAAGACTTCGGTGATGGGAGCGATCAATGTATTAGGGCTCGCCAAACGTTGTAACGCCCGTGTATTGCAGGCCTCGACTAGCGAAGTCTACGGAGACCCGGAGATTCACCCTCAGACAGAAGATTACCGAGGAAGCGTGAATCCGATCGGTCCACGTGCCTGCTATGACGAAGGGAAGCGAGCAGCAGAAACTTTATTCATGGAGTACCATCGCATGAATAAAGTCGATATCCGAATTGTCCGAATCTTTAATACCTATGGGCCTCGGATGCACCCGTTTGACGGCCGAGTGGTCTCCAATTTCATTCGACAGGCATTAGACAACCAACCGCTCACCATCTTTGGAGACGGTTCGCAAACTCGATCCTTCTGTTATCGCGATGATCTTCTGCAGGCCATGATTCTAATGATGGAGAATGAATCGGGTTTTACAGGCCCGGTCAACATTGGCAATCCGGCTGAATTCACAATTCGCCAACTCGCCGAGCTCATCATCGAACTCACCGGAAGCTCCAGTGAAATTGTCGAAGGAGAATTGCCAGTCGACGATCCGACCAGAAGACAACCGGATATCCGACTCGCGAAGCAACACTTACAGTGGGAACCTGAGATTTCCTTACGCGAGGGTTTGGAGAAGACGATTGCCTGGTTTAAAACGATCGACCTGGCACACTATCATCCACCCACTCCTAATTACTAGAAGTCGCAGTACGAGGTGTGAGCGGCTTGCGAATCTCTTGCTAGTTTTTAGAAACCGATAGGCACATTGGGCCAAAACTAAAGGCTCCATGAAAAAGAGCCGGAGCTTACAATCAGCCCCGGCTCTTTCATTGAGATTAAGCGACGTCGAACGCTTATTTTTTGACGGCCTTATAGGTCTTAAACTGAGCGGCAATGTCTGCTGCTTCTGTATTGCCCGGATGGACATAGACTCGATAACGCAGAGTCATGGATTCTCCTTTGGCCATTTTGTGAGAGCCGTCTACATCATTACTGTTTTTGAAATGATGCAGTCCAAACGGGTTGGCGGTAAATAATCCATAAGTTCGGACGTGCCAGTAGGTTGGATATCGGAAGCTGGTCGGGTGATTCAGAATAGCAATACCAACCGTCTTACCTTTGACAGGTCCAACATAATCAACCCAAGGAGATGCTTTACCCCAGGCTTGCAGGTCTTTATCTCCCTGCTCGTTAACGATCGTACCTCCCATCTGAGAAGTTACTTTCATCGATCCTGCAACGCGAACTCCGAACGACCCTTCTTTGGTATCCCCAAAGACGACTTCACCTTCACTGGCAGTTACCGTCGTATCGAAATCAATCCAGTAAGAATCTCCGTTCTTCCCGAACGTGAGGCGACGAGTATCTTCACACACTTTGTTACCTTTGGCATCCACCCAATCGTTCTTCGTTTCGATGACCGCGGTATCGCCCCCTTTGGCTTTCTTAAAGCCTTTGTGGATGATATTTCCATGGCCTTCGGTTTCTGCCCAGAAGTCCACACCGTTGACGTTTCCGTGGGTAAACCAAAATGAGCGGTGATGAATATGGTCATCGCGTTCATGCTCTCCCGCTTCCCGCATCGGGTAGGCACGAGTGATTTCGTTTCCATGGGGGCCGATCAAAGGCCACAAAACAGGTTTCGCTCCGGACTTGGTTAAGTACCGAGTCAGCAGTTTGCCGTCTTTCAACACTTCCAGGCCACCTTCGATCTCTTTGATTTCAAAAGTGTCTGCATGAGCAAATGAGGGTAGGCATAGCGCGACGAAGGCGGCTATCGCAAGAATGGGTTTCATAGGATTTGCTAGCATTAGTCTGATTCTCCTGTCGGTCCACATGCTACCGGCTGTATTTCCTCTACTTCGATCTTGCTCTACTTCGATCTTGGAGGCTAACCGGTTCAGTGTACTAGGGCGTTCTATATATAAAGTCTAATTAGGTTTGCAAGGTTCTCACTTGAAGGCAACTCAGGCATTTGTAACCGAGCTGTCTCAACAGGCTTATTTTATCAATCTTTTCCTGACCGTCATAATCGATACACGCTACTTCTCCGGAATTCATTCCATATAGTTCATGGACTATTTTTTAGAATTTGAAGACGCAACCGGACGGCACTCACCATCTTCCCGATATTACCCATAGTTAATAACTTACTTAACTAACCCAAACTAAGATCCCCTCGACTTCTGCTTTCAAGTACGACCGAGCCAATCTTAGAGAATATAGAAGAGCTATGCCGGGAACGATTTCTACCCTGTTGCAGTGTGCTGATCTGCAAGACCTTAGAAGCCAAATCCAAAATGCCCTATGCGAATTTAATTTTCTTGAACCCGGAGCTTTTCCATTTACCGAGCGAGTCTTGACCAAACAGGGTGAAGCTTGCGGAATTCTGTTTTGTCTTCACGGACCTCGAAGCGTCAAGCTAACAGCCATCTGGGAAACGGTTTCAAATTCAGTCCTGTTTTATGACTCGACCGGACAGCGACAGGGCAAGGCCGAGGTCGATCTCAATCATCAAACCGACTTACTGGCATTGGCCGGTTAGTCATCCACCAACCACCTGGTTCCACCAGCACGTTATTACATGGAGGTAAAACGATGTTAGTACTATCTCGCAAAGAATGTGAGAAGATTCAACTCGGAGACAAAATCACTTTAACGGTAGTGAAAGTCTCAGGGGATAAAGTCCGCCTTGGAATTGAAGCGCCAGCGGACATTAAAGTTTTACGAAACGAGCTGGAGTTGTTTGATGACGGCCCGCAGACGTTAGCTCATCCTGCCAAGCTATTGCTTGATGCCAGTCAGGATAACGATGCATTACCACTCGCATCTTAAACAGGGGCTATCATCAACAGGGGCTATCATCCAAAGAAAACTAATCATTAAAGCAGACTCGGACGATTTCCCATTTGAGGTTGTATACCTTTACAAACGGGCATAAACCTCCACAGCTTTCGACACTCGCGGCGGGCCACAACAATCCCCCCAAAAGTATGATTGCTTTTCATAATTAAACTAATAAGCTTAACTATACGACCTTCGGTGCAAAGCTCTCGTAGTACGAGCAAAGTGGTCACTAGATCGCTTCCCGCCTTGAAGTACTTTGCACCCGAAACCCACCTTAAAATATTCCATCTCAGCAACGAATTCACCGGCAAACAAATGCCGTAGTTGTTAAGATAAATATATAAATTGATTTTTACGCATCGCTGGTTCTGCGCAAGAAGTGCAGAGTTCACCAGTGATGCATATTTGACAATTCGAATTGAATGAACCAGACGTGGTTCACATGTCGTTTTAATTTGTGGAGAAACTTGAAATTATGAAGTGCAAAGGCAACAACTTAGGTCGTCGTTCCTTCATGCAAGTAGGATTCCTAGGTGGTCTAGGCTTATCTCTTTCGGATTACTTCCGAATGAAAGAAGCTCAGGCTGATCAGAAATTCTACGAAAGCGTGGAAGGCCCGGCTAAGAGTGTCATCTTTATTTACTTACCTGGTGGATGTGCCCATCAAGAAACATGGGATCCGAAGCCATTCGCTCCTATTGAGTATCGTGGTCCAATGAGCAGTATCGAGACAGTCGTCCCAGGTACTCGCCTTAATGAAACCATGGTCAAGACTTCGAAAGTTGCGGACAAGATCGCAATTTGCCGAAGTATGACTCACGGTGAGGCAGCTCACGAACGTGGAACTCACAACATGTTCACAGGTTACCGACCAAGCCCGGCTCTGCAGTACCCATCGATGGGTTCTGTGGTTGCTCACGAATTTGGCCCTCGTCACAACCTGCCTCCATACGTCTGCATTCCAAACCAGCCGAATGTTTTCGCTGGAACGGGATACTTGAGCAGCTCGTATGCTGGATTCAGTCTCGGCTCCGATCCTGCCAGTGGTAGCTTCCAGGTTCGTGACCTGAAACTTCCAGGTGGAGTGGATGACAATCGTTTCGGTAAGCGTCGTAAGATGCTGACAGCTGTAAACGATTACTTTGCAAACAAAGAAAAAGCAGATTCACTGGATGCTGTCGACACGTTCTATGATCGTGCCTATAGCCTCATCAGCAGTGAAAAAGCTCGAGATGCGTTTGACATTAACAAAGAAGACGCTGCACTACGCGACAAATACGGTCGCAACACAGCAGGTGCTCGTATGTTGTTGGCTCGCCGCTTAGTCGAAGCCGGAACTCGCTTTGTCACACTCACCTACGGTGGTTGGGACATGCACAGCAACATCGAAGGCAGCATTAAGGGTCAGGTACCAGCTTTAGATCAGGGCTTCGCAGCATTGATCGAAGACCTCGATCAACGAGGACTTCTGGACACGACCTTGGTCTGCATCGCTTCTGAATTTGGACGAACTCCAAAGATCAACGCCAATGCCGGGCGTGACCACTGGCCGAAAGTGTTCAGTGTCGTCATGGCAGGTGGTGGTACCAAGCCTGGTATCGTCTACGGTAAGTCCAATGCCACAGCCAGCGAACCGGAAGAGGATGCTCTGACGGTCGAAGACTGGGCAACTACCATCTACAGTCGAATTGGTATCGTCGCAGACAAAGAGCTTATGGCTCCTGGCGACCGTCCAATTGAGATCGTCGATGGCGGTAAAGTTCGCCAGGAATTGATTGTTTAGTCCCCACACCTAAACATTCAAATCCCCACTATTAACGACATGCGTTGCGGGTGGCGTACGACGCGCCACCCGCACTTTATAACGCATGGGAGCAACAGGTAATTATGAGACGTTTATCCCCACGAACTGTCACGTTTGCATTGCTGTCAGCGATGCTTCTGGTTTTTACATCCGTTAGTCATGCATCCTCTCCGACATTGAGCATTATTACTCCACGTAATGTTCAGCGAGGCGTGGAAAACACCATTACCTTTAATGGCGCGCGTCTGGCCGATGCCGAAGAGATTCTCTTCTACTCACCCGGCTTTGAAGTCGTTGAATTGACTCCGGAAGCCGGGAAAGCCACAGCGAAAGTTAATATCGCTGCTGACTGCCGTCTCGGGGAACATGTGGCTCATGTCCGTTGCAAAAGTGGTTTGACCGAGTTTCGAACCTTTTGGGTTGGACCATTTCCTGCAGCTGCAGAAGTGGAACCTAACAGTTCGTTTGAAGCTCCTCAAAAAATCGAATTAAATACGACCGTTCACGGTGTCGTTACCAATGAAGACGTAGATTACTACGCCGTCGAACTCAAAGCTGGGCAGCGGATTTCAGCAGAAATCGAAGCGATGCGACTTGGGACAACTCTGTTTGATCCATACATCGCCATCATCGACGCCAAGCGTTTTGAATTGTCTGCCGACGACGATACTCCTCTGACCAAACAAGATGCCGTAGCCTCTGCCGTTGCCAAAGAAGATGGCACGTACTACGTCATGGTTCGTGAGAGCAGTTATGCCGGTAATGGAAACTGCCGTTACAACCTTCACGTCGGCACCTTCCCTCGTCCACTGGCTGTCTATCCGGCCGGTGGGAAACTCGGAGATACAGTCGACGTTCGTTTTGTAGGCGACCCAACCGGAGCTATTGCTCAATCTGTTCAACTTCCTACTGAACCAAACGATCAATTTTCATTAGTCCCTCAGGACGCCAATGGGGTCGCTCCATCGGGCAACCCGTTCATGTTATTCGAACATGGCAACTCATTAGAAACAGAACCCAATGAATCAATCGCAGAAGCCTGTGCGGCTGAACTGCCCAATGCCTTTAACGGGATTGTACAAGCAGAAGGTGATATCGATTGCTTCCGTTTTACAGCTAAGAAAGGTCAGGTTTTCGATATCGAGTGCTTCGCTCGTCGAATTCGCTCGCCGCTAGATCCTGTCATGAACCTCTATGACGGAAATGGTCGCTCATTGGTAGGCAACGACGATTCACGTGGTCCGGATAGTTATTTCCGCTATACGTTCCCAGCTGATGGCGAGTATGTCCTGCGAGTCACCGACCACTTGAAACGAGGTGGCGATACTTTTGTCTACCGCGTCGAATTCCGTCCAGTCAAAGCTCAACTTTCTCTTGGAATTCCACGTGTCGCTCGCTATTCCCAATCACGACAACAGATTTACGTTCCTCGTGGCGGAAAATACGCGACTCTGATTTCAGCTTCTCGATCTAACTTTGGTGGCGACATTACCATTGAAGGTAATCAGCTACCT
>CALKCC010000241.1 GCA_938082855.1 uncultured Pirellulaceae bacterium
AGTATCCAAACTAGCAGGAACCACTTCAATTTGACTCGAAGAGAATCAGGCGTGGGGATGATTCCCGTGGCCATCGACAGTATGAAGTAACAGGACACTGTCCAAACGGCTGTAGGCCCCGCAATCCAGACGACGAAACCTACATTCTCTACGAACCACTCATTGCATTGCCATAAACAGGCAAAAGCGCCATTTGCACACACTCCTATTACAGCACCCAAGGCTGTTAAGCTGCCAAACAGGCACAACAGAAATCCACCCAGAATGGCGACTACAACCGGCACACTCAATAACGCATTCAATACGATTCCAGCAATACTCACCACGTGAAAGTTGGATGCAGTAACGGGCAGTGTCACCACCACAACCGCAGTCGTGGCCAACATCGTTGAACGCAACGCCTGACCTCCATAGACATAGAGCTTCAACGGCATTCCCTGCTTCCTTAGTAATACTTTGGCTGGCTTGGAAAGCTGAAAGGTCCAGATTCGCTGAGCAGTGATTAATGTGGCCACAGCTATAAAAGAAAGTTGCGTCCCTACACTAAACAGAGTGGACGGATTACAAACCAAAATCAGAATCCCAGCTACCGACAGGCTGTAGACTTGATGGTTTTCCCGATAATACATCTTGGCCAGAACCGTGACAGATACCAGAATCGATGCCCTCACGACGGGTGGACGCAGATTGACGATGACCGCATAAAACCAAATGACACACAATCCAAGATAAGCAAGCAGGACACGATGTCTGGAAATCCACCGCAGAGGTAGAAAGAGTCCTGCAGCAAGGATGCCAACGTGTAGTCCAGAAATCGCAATCAAATGAATGATTCCGCCCTTTGCAAACTGCTCTAACTCCTCTGGCTGAAGACGATAACGATCCCCCAGCAACACGGCAGCTGCCAGTCTGAATTGATCCGGATGCAAGTGCTGCCGGAGGTTATAACGAGCGCATTGAATTGTTACCGTCCGTATCCACTCGAAGGGCTCACTTCCTTTCGTCATGACCTGCAGTGAATCTGGATGATCTCTGGTTCGCAAAGTAAAACTACGCCGCGTATCCCAGTAGTACTCGGCAGCATTCCATCCCCCTGGATTCTTTTCCGATTGCAAAGGACTCGCTGTTCCACGCACTAACAGGTGAGTTCCAACCGTTAACTGATGCCAGGCGACTCGCTTGCGTTCGTCAACTTGTTGGTTTGGCTGAACGGCCTTTTCAGGATTAAGCACACCGGCAGGTATCTCCGAGGCTGAACTAAGAAGTATCCCCTGGCCACTTACAGGAATCCAAACAAGCTTTCCGTCTCGATTTTGTCTCACCGAAGTAATCGCGATCTGAGCTTTCACTCGGGGATGACTCTCACCTCGTCGCAATGGATGGTACGTTCTAGCCGGAATGATTTGAGGCAACTCTAGTAACTCAACCTTCGCTACCAAGGGAGTTTGTGATTCCAGCCCTCGACGAAATGCATCTGCAGGCTCGTGCCACCAATCTAGATAATGCAAAATCGCGAAAACACTGGCGACCACCGTCCAGAGATTTACTCGCACCAATATTCTCTGAAGACCAGCCCCCACGAAAGATAGCCATGACACACCGCTCAAAATCATTCCCATTGCTGCGACCAACAAACCTGCCATGTAGCAGATTGGTGCAAAGTGAAAATGACGATCGACAAGGATTCCAACGACCGCTGATAACAATATGCCCGTAATCGGTGTGAGATGATGGACCATCAGATAAATTCACGCCCCACTTACATGTGATGTAAAAACTGCTGCAAGCTTCAACATTGCGCCATGGCCATTGAACCAGCCCACTGACATGTAAGTGCCAAGCAGATGACGCCCTGCTGTCACACCTGCTAAGAAACTGTTGTATATTGTGAATTAACCGTTCCTTACTCCTCCCAGAATGCAAATCCATGTTACGCCGTCACTCTCGTTTTACTGATCTCCTGCAAAGCCATCGACTTATCTGGTGCTTAGTGGTCAGCTCAGTTCTGGGGCTCACCAACCCAGATGGCTCGCTTCGCGTTACAAATGCCGAAGCCCCTGTAAAGACTCACACTCGACAATCCAACGTACGTTCTGTTCTATGGAAACGTAAAATGACCGACCTGACTTACCCGTCCACACGCCGAGACAATATCACGGATGATTATCATGGGACTACAATTGAAGATCCCTATCGCTGGCTGGAGGATACTGAATCCGAGGAAACAGCTGCCTGGGTTCAGGCTCAAAACGACATCACTTTTGATTACTTGAGTGACATTCCCACGCGACAACCCATCGTCGATCGCCTCACTAAACTATGGAATTACGAACGATTTGGACGTCCTTTTAAACGTGGTGATTATTACTTCTATTCCCACAACGACGGCCTACAGAACCAGAGTGTGCTGTATGTGACCAAGTCGCTGGATGAAAAGGCACGCGTCTTACTAGATCCCAATCAATGGGCTGAAGATGGTACAGAAGCGTTATCTTCCTATTCTCCAAGTCCCAACGGCCAACTTTTGGCTTACAGTGTCTCCTCAGCAGGCTCGGATTGGCGAGAATGGCATGTACTGAATGTAAACACTGGCGAAGTACTAGAGGATCATCTTCAGTGGTCTAAGTTTTCCAGTGCATCCTGGGCCGATGATAACTCGGGCTTCTATTACAGTCGCTACGATGCACCACAGGAAGGAGAGGAATTCTCCGGAACCAACTACTATCAGAAACTCTACTTCCATCGTATTGGCACACCACAAGCAGATGACGAGCTAATCTACGAAAGACAGGATCAAAAGGAATGGGGATTTGGTGGGTACGTGACCGAAGATGGAGCCTACCTTATCATCTCCGTCTGGAAAGGCTCAGACAGAAAGAATCAACTCTTCTTC
>CALKCC010000242.1 GCA_938082855.1 uncultured Pirellulaceae bacterium
AAGGACATGACGCAGGTAGTTGGGCCATGGGACGTGACCATGGAGCTCGAAGTGGCGGCCGACTCTACAATACCGCATTGGCAACCATGATTTTAGAGGTCTATTATCGTCACATGCCAATCTATGCCCAACAGGCAGCGGATGACGACTTCCCGCTTTAATTGAAGCTGGCCTATCACCTTTCATGCCTTCAAAACTAGGTCTTGGCGATGCGCATTATCCCCGTGCTGGATGTGTTAGACAGGCAAGTCGTGAGGGGAATTGCCGGACAGCGTGAAAGCTATCAGCCGATTCAGAGTCAGTTGACATCGGATTCAGATGTCGATTCAATTGCCCAAGCCTTTCGAAATGTGTTTGGCTTGACAGAGTTCTATGTCGCCGATCTGGATGGTATTGAGCGCGGTGCCCCCAATTTCGAATCGCTCCAAACGCTTCAGCAATCCCAAACAAATCTCTGGTTGGATGCAGGGACTAATTCGGTAGCTTCTCTACAACAACTTGCTCAACACATTCCACTGAGTTCCTTGCACCGGATTATTGTCGGATTGGAGGGATGCCCGAATCTTTCGGTCTTAGAGTCCATTCAGTCTATGGTGAGTCCGGAGCAGTTAGCATTTAGTTTGGATCTAAAGCAAGGAGCTCCCTTATTGCCGGAACATGCAAGTGAGGTCTGGTCCAAGGCAACTGCCTGGGAAATCGCTCAGCAAGTGCTTGAGCTTGGAGTGGTCTCTTTGATCGTCTTGGATCTAGCCGCTGTAGGGATGGGATCCGGAACCCCTACTCAATCGCTTTGTTCAACCATTCGTGATTCGTATCCGGAATTGGAATTGATTACCGGTGGCGGAATTCGTGGTGTTCAGGACTTACAGCAACTGGACGCGGTTGGTTGTGATGGTGTCTTAATTGCGTCAGCGTTGCACGATGGTCGATTGACAGTCAAGGATCTTGATCCTTACCTTTAATCGAATTCAGGCGACTGACCTTCAAGAAATGCCTGAATACCGCTGCGAGCATGGGAAGTGCTTCGAGCTGCTGCTGTCATGGCTCCGGCGACTTGCAATTGAGTTTCCAAGGACTCCGCCAATGTTTCGTTTAAGATCCGTTTGGTCATCTGAAGTGACTGGGCTGAGTCCTCGGCAAAGTCTTGTGCAAGTTGATGAGCACGAGCCCATACCAACTCTTCGTCCACGACATCATGGATGAGCCCGTATGCCAAAGCTTGTTGCGCAGTCAATTTCTCCCCAGTCATACCCAGGCGTGTGGTAATTGCTGCACCGACTCGGAAATTTAGCAGACTCATTGCAATGCCTGGGGCTAGTCCGCGTTGGATTTCCGGAAGTTGTAGATAGGCACTCTCGGATGCCACGATGAAGTCACATGCCAGAGCCAATGCAGCGCCTGACCCAATGGCCGGTCCATTCAACGCTGCGATAATAGGTTTAGGAAACCGTAGCATCGCCATTAGGAGTTCATTCAATAACTCGATGTCCTGATGGGAAGGGGTGGTTCGGTCCCGATTTAACTCAGTCTGTAGTTGATGGAGATCGGTACCGGATGAAAAGACAGAGCCGGCACCGGTTAGGATCACAGCTCGCACCTGTTTTTCCTGATGTAAATCATCCAGAGCCTGTTTCAGTTGAAACCAGCCAAAGGCGGGAACGGCATTTGCGTGTTGAGGGTGATTAATCACAATCGTCCCGCTGGGGACATTCTTTCTGACATCAATAATGGACTGCATTTTGACTCGATTCCCCCATCTAGGAGGGCCTAGGGTGAATATATTTATTGCTCTAATCGATCCCAGCCGATAATCTGAAGGTAGTAGTTGATTGACTCTCAAGCAAGTCATGGATTCCAAATAGCGAAGTTAGATATGCATTCCGGATATAATCCTCAGCACGGCAATCATGCCTTCACCGCATTGCACGCCCGTACGCGGGAAGGACTTGTAATGCACGATCGTCGTGGCATGCTCAAGGCCAGTATGGCTGGGTTAGCTGGCCTCTCGCTTCCAGGCCTGTTAAAGAATCATGCCTTAGCTAATTCTGCGGGAAAGCCGTCGAGTAAAGGAAAGAGTGTCATTCTATTGTGGCTTGCAGGAGGCCCGTCGCATATTGACACCTGGGATCCTAAACCGGATCGTCCGTATGAAAACCGAGGGCCGTTTGGAGTTACCAGTACACGACTCCCAGGCGTTCAAATCTGTGAACACTTGCCGAAACAGGCGGCGATGTTGGATAAAGTATCGATCCTCAGAAGTGTCGATTGCCGTGGCAGCAACCATCAACCGAATAAGGTGATGCAGACAGGAGATCGTACGGCAGCACCTCGTGTGAATCCCAAAGGAGATCGAATTCCTTGCTTCGCTTCTATCATTGCCAAGGAAAAAGGAGCCAATGATAAAGCGATGCCAGCTTATGTGGCCTTCGAAAAGCATTCGTCACATGTTGGCTATGCCGGTTACCTTGGCCGAAAATACAATCCATTTCTTGCGAATAAGGCCTGTCGACTTCCGGTGTATACCAATGTCGGTGTCGATACTGGCCAGATGTCCGGTGCTGATATCTTCGCCATGCCTTCTGGTTTGACTGTTGACCGTGTACACAATCGACGCAAGTTAGTGAAACAATTCGACCGCATGAAAAGTGGCCTCGATATCCAGGGAGATATGGAAGCCCATGATGAATATGGTCAGCAGGCAGCTGACATGCTGCTTGGAAGGAAGGCTCAGGAAGCATTTGACATTACCCGCGAACCCCAAAAGATGCGGGACTTGTATGGCGATCACTTATGGTGTCAGCAGGTATTGATCGCTCGACGATTAGTCGAAGCTGGCGTGAGTTTTGTAACGCTGGACTTGAGTTACCACACGGCATCCGGGACCTGGGATAATCATGGGATCCCCGGTGGAGTGTACGGTGGAATTACCAAAGGGCTGGGACCGTTACTTCCTTTATTCGACCATTTCTATACCACCTTAATCACCGACCTCGAACAACGTGGGTTGCTCGATGACACTCTGGTCATTGCAATGGGAGAGTTCGGTCGTACACCCAATATTGGTACACAAGAAAGTGTTGATGGTCGTAATCATTGGCCCGTTGTCATGAGTATGTGTTTGGCCGGAGGTGGCTTACGTCATGGACAAGTCATTGGGTCGAGTGAACGGGACGGTAGCGATATTCGAACTCGTCCGATTACGCCAGGTGATATTGGAGCCACCATCTATAAACACATGGGCGTTCCATTGGATGTGACCTATGAAGATGAAAAGGGACGCCCTAACTTCTCGATCATCGACGGTGAACCGTTGAAAGAACTGTTCTAAACTTGCTCTCAGAGAATGATCCTCTAGCATGCTCTCTGACTAAACAACCTCACCAAGAAAACTCTTCAAGGTAGAGCCTCTATTACTGCTCACCGTGAGCTTACCGCCTCAGGCCGCCTCAGGCAAACGCTCCATAACAGGCCAGGACATGCCAAGACAGTCGATGGTTGTAGTGATTGTAGAGGTTACACCTACATCGTATTTTTTTTGAAACTAGGGTGCAGAGTATGGCCGATACAACAGATGCCTAATAATAGAATCTATCGGCGAATGGATGCGTCGAGTCCCTTTAGAACTCATGGAATGGGGCTCAGGTATTATGAATCGACACATCCACATACTCACATACATTCGCCATTTCCTCCTTGGAGGTCTGCTTGCAGCCTTAGTTGTAGGTTTGTTTAGCCGGCCAGTTGCTGCCGAGGAATTCTCGCCCGACGTCCCACACCCGGCCGTCGCTCGTATCATGTCTGTTGAGACGAATGCGGCTTCGTTTGGCTCCGGCACTTTGGTGTACAAACAGGGCAAGCATGCTCTTTTAATAACCAATGATCACGTCATTCGTGATTCAGAGGAAGAAATACTTGTTTCCTTCCCGAACGGTTTTCGCTCCTCAGCCAAAGTGATCGCAAGTGATCCAACATGGGACCTGGCAGCATTGTTGATTTGGAGTCCGGCGATTGATCCGGTCGTTATTACAAAGACCGCTCCCCAACCCGGAGACCACCTGACCATTGCAGGTTATGGTGCAGGGCGATATCGGGCTGTATCCGGCATTTGCTCTCAGTATGTATCACCGGGACTCAGTGAACCCCATGAAATGGTGGAATTGAAGGCCGTGGCACGGCAAGGGGATTCCGGAGGACCAATCTTTAATCAGAAAGGGGAGTTGGCAGGCGTTCTATTTGGAGCCGGTTGGCGTACCACCGCTGGAAGTTACAGCGGTCGGGTTAAAAAGTTTTTAGACCCAGTGGTAGGACGCATGCAGAAAGCAACGGTGGAAAAACAAACGACGGTCAATCGTAAAGAACTTCCAACGGAAACGGCGAATGTCGCAGCGGTGACGCAACCCAAGGCTACGATTACGGGGTTAGGACTAAATGAAGGTCAGCCAGAGTTACCTCCTGAGCCGAGTAATACGTTGGAGGCAATCGAATCGCCCGTAGCAGAAGCGGAGCCCGAGCAGGGAATTGAACTTGTACCCGATGAACTCACTGAACAATTTTCTCCACCAATGCCAATGCCCCAAACGCTGCAGGCAGACGCTGGTGAAGGGGAAGAAAACCTGATTGATAAAACGGCTGTTGAGCTTCCAGCGGATGAAGCGGAAGCAAAATTGATTGACGAGAGTGTTCTTCAGGCACAACAAGCTCAGCAAGCCCAACAAGCACAACAAGATCAGGCGACAGAAATCGCTGATGATCAACCAAAGGTCACGTCACAGGAAGACTCGCAACCTATCGCAGAGGCCGTTGGTGTTGCCGCAGAAAACGTCGACCCTGCTCAGGCAATCGATGAAACGGATAGTGTTCAATTGTCGGGAGTTGATAGCGCGGACATGCAATCGAACTCTCAACAAGAAGACCGAAGCCAGCAGGAACTCGACTCCAATTCAAAAATCGATCTTAGCCCTGAAGCAAAAACCGAGGGTGACAGTGTCATTGGCTGGACTGATTTGGCAGGCGATACGCTATTGAAACAAATCCGTACTGTTCTGGCAGGCATCGGAATTTTAGCGATCGTTGTTCAACTGGCACGACGTTAGGCTCGGGCTGCTCGTTCTTTGATAAGTGCTTGAGCGGTGAAGTAAAAATCGCAGTATAATAGTGGCTTTCCACTAGTTATCCTTGCGAGGCTCAATGATGATGTTTCAGCTCTCTTCAGATCTACATCGCAGGCAATTTATGACGTCCAGCGCATCTGCTTTAGCGTTGACCATGGCTTCTCAATCGACACTCCTAGCATCAGACAACGATGCTCAGACAATGACGCTTGGGTTCAGCACCTATGGGTCACGCGGAATAACAACGGAGGATGTGATTCCGTTATTGGCAAAGACTGGTTACGACGCAGTTGAAATAACCTCGACGAAGGGGTTTGATGCAGCGCCGGAAAATGTTGCTGCATCCCGACGAAAGCTAATCCGCCAGACCTTGGAGGATACCGGACTGAAACTAACTTCGATCATGGAGCATACTACTCCCGACTCCAAACAGGCAGTCAATGATGCCAATCTGGAACGGATCGAGAGGGCCGTCGGATTTATAAGAGACATTACCTCTGCAAAGGACGTGGTAGTACAGACAGTGCTGGGTGGCGGTGCATGGGAGCAGAAACGCAATCTCTTTGTCGAGCAGGTTGGGAGATGGGTTGAAAAGACGGAGGGTTCCGATGTCACCATCTGTATCAAACCTCATCGAGGAGGTGGGATGGATAATCCGGAAAAGGCATTGTGGATTATGAAGCAGCTTGGCAATCCGAAACGCCTGAGGATGGTATACGACTATAGTCATTACATTTACACGGGGTTGGAATTGGTGCCAACCATCGAACAAGCCGCCAAGAAAACCGCTCATATTGCAGTCAAAGATACCGTTCGTACGCCGGACGGAAAGTTTCGATTTGAATTGCCGGGGACGGCCGGTACGATCAACTTCACCACGTTGATTAAAAAATTCTATGCCTTAGGTTACCGCGGAGATATCTCCTGTGAAGTTTCCGGTATGGTGTGGGGTAAACCAGATTATGATCCTCGCCAGGCTATCCGTACCTGTTATGAGAATATTTCCAAAGCCTTTCGAGAGGCGGAAGTTCCTCGACCAAATCACGCTGCTAATTCAGGGAGCTAAAGATGACGTTGCTGCGTCGACTATCTAATCTGTCTGGATTGTTGTTTGTCCTGATTCTGATATCTTCCAATGAACTTCACGGTCAAGTGGATCCCCGACAGGCAATTCTTGATGAATTGGCTGAGGATTATCTGCCCGGACTTCTGGGGACTTACAAAGACAGCCTTGGAAATTCTTTTACGCGGATCGACCGGCGATTGTCCTTTGACTGGAAAGGGCAAACGGCGGACTCACGGTTGAAATCAACTAAATTTGAAGCGACCTGGGAAGGTCTGCTCTTTTTTCAATCTGTAGGGCAATACCAGCTATATCTGGAATCGGATGGCAAGGTGGAACTGGAATTTGGAGGGAACTCCTATTCGGAACGGCAAGGCCCATTAGGTTTAGTGGAGACGGGGGCTATCGAGATGCAGTTTGGTTGGCATCCCATTCGCATTCGTTACCAATCACCTCAACAGCCTGAAGCAACAGGGGAGTCCAAGCCAGAGGGCAAGATAAAGCTCTATTGGCAGGGGCCGTCTTTTAAGCTGGAACCGGTTGGTGCTCGGTTCCTATTTCACGCCACTCCCGACACGGTTGAGGACCATTATCAACGAGGAGAAGAGTTAGCCCATGCGTTGAGATGTGCTCGCTGTCACCAGACCCCTGCCGTTCAGGATTCACTGGGACCGGCGCCCTCGCTGCAACATTTTAGAGATTATATCCAACCGGACTGGCTCACCCAACGACTGCAACAAACCGAGGTGAAACACGCGGAGACGCAATCCTCAAATCATTCACAACGAATGCCATCTTATGGGTTTAGCCGCGAAGAGGCTCAGGCTTTGACAGCATTTCTATTCCAGAATTCCAAAAATCCCAAACCGGGAGGTCAGTTATTGGAACAAGGAGATGTGGAAGCAGGCAAGCAAACTTTTGCTTCTGTCGGGTGTGTAGCTTGCCACCAAGTGGATTCGCTAGGTGAGCCAGGGCTGTTTGATGGCGGACAATTAAAAGAGATCTCGCTGAAACGTAAAGACGATTTCTGGCTTCAGTGGTTTAAGGATCCTTCTATTGTGAACCCACACCATCGAATGCCTCAGGTTGAACTATCGAAAGA
>CALKCC010000243.1 GCA_938082855.1 uncultured Pirellulaceae bacterium
GAGCAATGTGTTATCCGTCATGGCTTGTTTTCAGCGACAGGATCCCGAGCGGTCCTATGGGTGGACAGGGCTAATGCTTCTTCACGGGCACCCCACAAGGTAATTGCTTACCTCGAAGGTCCGGATGTTAAAATTCAGCGCAAGACAGTCACCGGTTTAGATACTCAAAACCGCCCCGTCGGTAAGGACAGTGTCGTTCAGGATAAGCAATGGCTCGGACGCCTTTTCACCTTTACCAACGTGTCGGTGCATGTTCAGCAGCGAACCCAGACCTCTCGAGCTCCATCAGACTTATTCCAACGAGCGAGTCAGGCCAGACGCGACCTGTCCCAACAAGTACAACAGGCACAGCAGGCAGCGGTCCAGAGTTCTCAACGAACGAACGCCAACTCCGTCCGACTTGCCAATTTTCAACCACCAGCCAATGGTGGGAATCTTGATTCCAACCGTGACAACGAAGTTTCACTTGGCACGCATCGCTTAAGGGTTCAGGGACGTAGCAACGTCGATTGGAGTCTGCACATTGAAAAGTCCCCTGACGGGAATGGAACGATCGCCATCGCCAAGTCAGGCATCCGCGCAACGATCGAAGGCTTTCAGGCTCCTGCCAGCGGAGAGTCTGGCGCCTTGACTATCGAAACAGACAATATGGTGGTCTGGGGACCTGCCGTTACTCAACTTCAAGGAGGTGAAGTCACGGACTCAGAAGCACCGTTAGAGCTCTACCTTGAAGGAAATATCATCTTCCGTCAGGGCGACCGAGTCATTTATGCGGACCGGATGTATTACAACGTGACTGAGGAATATGGAATGATCCTCACCGCAGAGATACTGACGCCTGTGGCACAATATGAAGGGCTGTTACGAGTCAAAGCGGACGTATTACAACAGGTCAACAAGCAGAAATTCCTCGCTTATGGAGCGGCGATCACTTCCAGTCGCATGGGGATTCCGACGTATTGGTTTCAATCTGACGAAATCGAAATCACCGATACACTGGAACGGCAAATCGATCCGCTCACCGGACAACAACGCCGCGACCCAAAGACCAACGAGCTGGTATTCGATCACAACATCACAGCCGAAAGCCAAAACAACTTCCTGTTTGTCGGCGGTGTACCCATTTTCTATTGGCCGGTGATGGCCACTCGGCTTGATTCCCCCGCATTCTATCTGGATCGCATTCGTTTCAAGAGTGACCGAGTCTACGGACAGCAACTGCTGATCGACTGGAATGCCTTTCAATTATTTAATATTGAAAATCCACCAAAGAACTCAAAATGGTCACTCTCTGCTGACTTTATGAGTGAACGAGGTGTTGGAATTGGAACGCTGTATGACTACCAGCGAGACGATATGTTCAATCTTCCAGGTCTGGCCAAAGGGCAGTTCGATGCCTGGGGACTCGACGACAGCGGACAGGATAACCTGGGGAAAGGCCGCCGGAGTCTGGATCCGGAAAAAGATTTTCGTGGCCGTATCTTTTGGAACCACCGTCAGTTACTAGGAGACGGTTATCAACTGACGGGCGAAGTCGGTGTCATATCCGATCGCAACTTCCAAGAACAGTTTTACGAACGGGACTGGGATGAAGACAAAGACCAAATCACGGGACTAGAGCTCAAACGCATTAATGAAAACATGGCGTGGGCTATTGATACGAACATTCGAACCAACGATTTTCACGCTCAGACCGACTGGCTACCGCGATTCACTCATGACTGGCTCGGGAAATCTCTGTTTTCCGATCGGCTCACGTGGTATGAACATTCGCACGTTGGCTACGCTCGGTTGAAATCTGCCAGTGCTCCAACGGATCCGAGTGAGCTTGCCAAATTCGACCGCTTGGCCGGAATGGAACAAAAGTACGACGGACTACGTGCCGCGTCCCGACAGGAAATTGACATGCCCATGCAATGGGGAAAGGTCAAAGTCGTTCCTTATTTACTCGGGGAAGTCGCCTACTGGGGTGAAGATATCAATCACCAATCGGCAAGTCGAACGTTTGGCCAGGTGGGCGTGCGGGCCAATTTGCCGATGTCGCGAACCGACACCGAAATCCAAAGCACGCTATTCAACGTCAACGGCGTGTCCCATAAAGTCAATTGGACGGTCGATGCTTACTGGGCCGACGCCAGCGAGGAACTCACACTCTTCCCTCGTTATGATGCGTTGGATGATGATGCTCAGGAACACTTCCGACGGCGGTTCTTTTTTGACACCTTTGGAGGGCTCGCAGGGCAAAATATTGGCGCCAAGTGGGATGAACGGATATTTGCCTACCGTACGAATATGCAGGGTCAGGTTACTGCGCCTGTGACAGAAATTGCCGATGACACCATGACGTTTCGGCTCGCAACCGAACAGCGTTGGCAAACCAAGCGAGGCCTTCCCGGCAAAGAACACATTGTGGACTGGATGGTTCTCCATGCTCAGGTCTTGTTGTTCCCGGATAGCGACGATAACCATGGCCAGCATGCAGGGTTGTTTGATTATGACTATCGCTGGCATTTGGGTGATCGATTCACTGTTCTCTCGGATGGGTACTTTGACTTCTTCAGCGAAGGCCTGCGAACGGCAAGCATTGGTGGCGTCCTCAGCCGCCCGGATACTGGGCGATTTTATCTTGGTTACCGCATGATTGACGGTCCCATTTCCAGTCATATCGTGAATGCCGCATTGAGTTATAAGATGAGTCAGAAATGGATTGGGATTCTGGGCTCATCCTTCGATCTAGGAGACTCTGGAAACATCGGTCAAAGTCTGTCCATGGTTCGGATTGGCGAGTCGTTGCTAATCCGTATGGGTGTCAACTATGATGAAAGCCGCGACAATTTTGGGGTTCATTTATCCATCGAACCCCGTTTCCTCGCTAATAGCCGTATCGCCCGCCGAACGGGAGTCGATATCCGACCCTCGGGTGCTTACGGATTTGAATAACCTAAGCCTCTCCCAAAGTCTGGTGCATTTATGATGAACTGGAAAACTCCTTCCCAGCCCTTCTCTGTGATCACACTCACTCTGTTAGCTCTCGCGATCTCTTCGTTCTCGTTGCCGTCTCACGCGGCGCCCAAACGACCGAAGTATAGCCGCCCCAAACCGTCTCGCAACCAAGCACCTCGAGTGGTCGAAGCTACACCCAAAAAGTACTCGGGCCCACGCAAAACAGTGGCCGTCTGGCCTAAATATGAGCCTGGGTTTAAATTCCCCGGAGTGGACGAACTGGTTGTAGACGAATTGGTGAATTCCAATGCGTTCACGGTGGTGGAACGTTTGAATATTCAAGCATTGGAAGCCGAAGCGAATATGTTTGAAAACGTTCGCCATATCGGCGCCCAGCTTATTTTCGAGGTAGTCGTGACTGATGTTGATCAACGCAGTAGTCAGGGTTTGCAGTTCGGGCTCGGAGAATTAGGGCTTGGTGGGGACGGTTTTGATGTGGTGGTCGGTACTAGTCGGACAACGGCGAAGGCAACTGTGATCGTCCGAGTCATTGAAACGAACTCAGGAAAGATCCTTTCTTCCCACCGAGCCGATGGTACGGCTACCGGCTCCGGCGTGAATCTCGGTTTTGCCTACCAAGATGCTAAACCGACGAAATTAGAAGGGGTTGATGTCAGCTTCGGAAAAATTGAAGACACCAGTGTCGGTAAAGCCGTCGCTCGGGCCGTGAAACTGGCTGTCACAAAAGCCTCACACAAAGTCAATTCTCATCCCTGGGAAGCCCGCGTGGCTGATTTTGATGAGCAATTCGTCTATCTAAATGCAGGTACCAATGCCGGATTAAAAATTGGGGCTCAACTGAGTGTCAATAAAGTTGGGAAAACCATTTCCGATCCACAGACCGGCGAGGTGCTGGATGTCGTAACGATCCCGGTTTGTCGACTCGAGGTTGTCAGCGTGAAGGAGAAAATCGCCGTCTGTAAAATCGCTGATGGTACTGCCGGAGCGGCCATAGAAAAGAACATGATCGTTCAGCTCATCGCACCTAACTAACTTGCTACAGGACCTATTGGTATGACCGCATTAAGAGTAACTGGACTCATTGCTCAGGAACACAACCTGACGCTTGAGGAATTTCAAAACGTCGACCCAAAGCATCAAGTGGCAGATATCTCGACATTGATGTCAGGACGCGATGGCCAGGCCATTACACTCCAAGGCTTACTGGAAATCTGTAAGCCACTGCCAGAAGCTCAGTATTTAGGCTTGCATGGAACACTGGACGATTTCCATGCAAGTATTCCCTTAGCTGCCGTGGCGGATCGAGGGTTAATTCAATACGCCAAACAGGGACTGGCATTAGATGTTGGAGCGGGAGGCCCGTATCGATTTCTGATTCCGGATCACGCGGCATGTAACACGGATGACATTGATGAATGTGCAAATGTGAAGTTTCTGGACCATATCGAATTTACTGCAGAACGTGGATTTGATAATCGTCCGGAAGATGAAGATGAGCATGCGGCTTTACACGAACGTGAGAACCACAATCACGACTAACTGCCCAATTACCCAACTGCCTAATTGTTTAATTGTCTAATTGTCTAACTGTTTAACTGTCTAACTGGTTAAGTGGCTAAATGGTTAATTGGTTAAGGGGCTTCGGCCGTCCGGCCTACGCAGGTTTATTGCAAGTCCTTGATCCGACTTCGTCCTTCGGACTACGACGGATAAACTCTTTGATTCTGAAGCTAAGGACGGAGTTTATCCGCCGAAGCCTGTAAGGCGAAGGTGGAACGGACAAGCTCATTGTTTCTGTAGTAACAACTGATGATCTTAGTTGCCTCAATTACT
>CALKCC010000244.1 GCA_938082855.1 uncultured Pirellulaceae bacterium
AACGACCTGCAATCTCGGGTCTTCTTCAGCCAGCTGCTCTAAGATTTCCCCAGTGCGATCGGTGGACCGATCATTCACCGCGGTGTATTGCAGATTGGGATATTCAACCTGCAGCATACTACGTACGGCTGCTTCAATTTCTCGCTCTTCATCCTTGGCCGCAAAGATAATTGCGACATCGGGCCAAACTTCCGGCTCGTTAACCGAGCATCGCCGCAGCATCGGGATTTTAAAAAACGCGTAATGCCCGAGTAGCTCCCAAACCACAACCGCGGTGAGATGGAAGATCGTGATCCCAAGAACTAGGTCCTGCCAATCCATCATTACGTTCTCTCATCACCCTTTTCGGACTCAAGCTAACTGGCTTTCGATTGCTCGCAAATGTTCGATGCTCTCACTGGCAAGCGTTTCGATCCCAGGCTCATAATCAAACACTTCCACGCTAACCCAGCCATCGTAGCCAGTGTCCTTCAGGGCTTGCATGATGGGGAGAAAATCAACATCCCCCATACCTGGCCCGCGCAAATTTTCATCATTGGCATGAAAATGAGCGGTAATATCTGCGTGCTTACGAATGATATCCGCAACCGGTTCGCCCATCGAGCACATCGCCTTCACATCCAGATGTAATTGCACAAATTCATGGTCGACTCGGCTACAAAGATCTGCTCCCTGATCCGCGGTGAGCAGGAAATCTCCCTCCAACGGTGACAAAGGCTCCACTGCCAGTATCACACCTCGTTCCTCAAAAACTGGTGCTGCTTGCTTAAGTACATCTGCTGCAAAATCCAGCGCTTGATCATGATTGATGCCAGGCAGTAGATTACGCTGTTGGGGTGATCCGAGCACCATGATATTCCCACCGAGATCACTACATAGGCGAGCCAATTCGGCAATGTACTCTGCTGTGCGTTTGCGAATTTCGTCGTCCGGCGTGGTCAGGTAATAGCCTTCTGTCTTCGCTAGTAGCCAATGGAGCCCGATGATCTGGAGCCCATTGGCTTCTGCCAACGCTCGCACTTCAGATCGTCGTTCAGGAGTGATTTGGTAGGCATCCTCATGAATGGTAAATGGTGCAAATTCAAGCGCATCGTATCCCAGTTCTTTGGCGTACTTAAATGCCTTTTCAAAAGGCCAATCCTGAAATGTCTCATTACAAATTGCGTATTTCATCCATCCATTCCTGGTAAAGATTGTTGTCCTGTCTGGCTTTCCATTTTTTGTTTTTTGGGCCGTGTCTTCGTTTGATTCACTCGGCGGCCGTTCTTAGTGGAAGGAGCACTTACTTGTGGCTCTGGCGATCCTTCCAGTTCATCCCCGGGGGTTATTCCATCCAATCGAGCCTGGATCGCTGTGACGTATTCCGGCGATAGCTCAAACCCGAGATACCGTCGGTTTAGTTTCTTAGCCACCGCGAGCGTTGTGCCACTTCCGCCAAACGGATCAAGTACGATCTCTCCTTCGTTACTGGAGACTCGAACGATCCGTCCTAATAACTGCTCCGGCATCTGGCACCCATGAAACCCTTGGCGTTCTTTGAAGGTCCCTGCCACACGTGGAAAATACCATGTGTCATCATCTGCGTTAAACCCCTGAGGTAAATCCTGAGGTCGTAAAACCCAAGTGTCATCGGGTAGGCGGCCTTTTGAATTGGCTCGCTTGTCGCCATAAACGAGTTGTCGGGCTGAGGGAACGCGAACTTGATCTGCATTAAAGGTGAAGTTCTTAGCATCCTTCACCATGTGGAACAAATGAGCATGGGAGCGATTGAACTTCTTCGTGCAGTTCACTCCGAATGTGTAATACCAGATGACCCAGCTGCGACAGACAAACCCTAACTCCCGCTGCAACATGACCTTTAGCTCTGCAGCGTATTCATCTCCGATAGCCAACCAAAACGAGCCGTCATCTTTGAGCACTCGCTTCACTTCGGACATCCACTGACGAGTCCAGTTTAGATACTCGTCGTTTTCCAGATTATCCTGATAGACATCGTAGTCATAACCAATATTAAACGGCGGATCCGCAAAGGCCAGATCGACAGATCCGTCTGCCAGTGTCTGCAAACCGGCAATACAGTCTCCCTGTCGGATTTGATCAAAATCGGTCAATGCTTCGGTCTCGCAGATACAGTTCCAGTGCCCGAAAGGAATGGGCGCATGCTCGAACGTGCATTGTACAACATTCTAAGAAGGACTAAAGGACAGAGCGTCCTAGCCGTTGGGGGTGCTCAAAGCTGGCGATTAGCTGCTCGCTCGTAGCTCGGCTAAATGCTGAGCTGTACCGACAAGACGATCCCAGTTTTCGTAGACGTATTCCGGCGGTCCGCCGATTTGAGCCACGACCTGTGCTACTTGTTCTGTCGGAACCATTTCGATGGCATCCCAGGGGCAAACAACTAATTCGTAAGGATTCGACTTCTGAGAAGGAATATGTACGCAGACTTCACAACCTACACACCGTTCCAGATCGATTTCACACCAACTCTGATTACCTTTAGTGCCAAGACCGATCTGATTGAAATCAATACAGTCAACCGGACAGACTTCGCGACATGATTCGCAACCTGTGCAGTTGTCAGCATTAATAACAGCCAACGTCTTTGGTACTTTTTTGCGAGGAGCTTTCTTTTTGCTCATCGGCGTGAATCCTCTTTATGGTTGTTTGCGGAGCAGTCTCTTTTCAACCTGCTCTCGAACTCCTTGATTATAGATACTCATCGGCCCACGGCAAACACCGCCAACAGCGATTCTCAACTTCAAATCCCTAAATCCAAGTCACTTTTCCTGTGCCTTGGCCGTGTGAAACGGTGTTAACCCAGCAGGCGTTCGCCCCGCATCAAGTCCTGATAGGACTGACGCTCGCGAATTAAATGGGCCTTACCCTCAGCAATCATCACTTCAGCAGCTAATGGCTTGGAGTTGTAATTTGAGCCCATGACACTTCCATACGCACCTGCACATTCAAGCACGAGGAATTCGCCTACCTTGGCCT
This sequence comes from uncultured Pirellulaceae bacterium, assembly GCA_938082855.1. Classification (GTDB taxonomy): domain Bacteria; phylum Planctomycetota; class Planctomycetia; order Pirellulales; family Pirellulaceae; genus UBA721. The sequence goes on from CALKCC010000244.1 coordinate 2,995, forward strand.
GAGGCAGGCTTCGCTTACTAACGAATCCACCTTCTTCCTGAGTGAAGATATCACCAGATTCACATAGCGGTCCACCAACGACTACATCGACATCTTCACGATCGGACCCATCGCCGGTAACGACTGAGATCGGGTGATAGGAGCCGTACATAATAGGACGAGCCAGATTATTAAATCCAGCATCCACTAAGTAAAAAGTGTTATCACCCATCTCTTTGACAGCTCGGATTTCGGTTACCAGATTTCCGCTTTCTGCTGCCAAGTACCGACCCGGCTCAATTTCCAGTTTAATGGCATGTCCAAGTTCGGATTCAAGGCTTTTGCGTGAGCTGTCCCACAACGAGAAATATTCGTCCAGATCCACATAGGACTGATCGGCATTATAAGGAACTGGCAATCCGCCACCGGCGCTGATGGTATTAATCGTATTACCTACTTCCCGAACGGCTTTCTCCATCGCACCACAGACCTGAGCCAAATGCTCTAAATCTGTCCCTGAGCCAATATGCATATGCAAGCCGGTGATTGTGATACCATGCTTGGCAGCCCGTTGCTTACACTCTTCAATCTGTTCGTACCAAATGCCGTGCTTCGACTGCTGGCCACCCGTGTTGGTCTTCTGGCTATGGCCATGCCCAAACCCTGGATTCAATCGCAAGGTAATTTCGGCTCCGGACTTTCTCGCACCCAGCTGGTCGATCATATCTGGTGATCCGCAATTCACATGGATATCATGTTCAACAACCAGATCCAGTGCATCCGTATCAAAGATGTCTGCGGTGTAAACAATCTCATGAACCCCATCAGCATTCGTGCCACCCTGATAGCCTGCCGCTAACGCGCGATGGATCTCTCCGGCACTGACTGCATCAACAACGACTGAATGCCGTCGAGCTAAATCCAGAATAGCGATATTGGAACAGGCCTTCTGGGCATAGCGAACCAAATCGAAGGCTTTGAGATCTTCAATACGTTCAACAATAACCGCGGCATCATAAACAAACGTTGGTGTACTGAACTGCGCGGCTAGGTCCGCGATTGAAATACCTGCAATGTCCTGTCGTGATGTGGGAAATGTACCTACCGTAGGCATAGCTCTTTTAACTCGCACTCAAATGGTGAAACGGATCATAAAAAATGAAAAAAACAGCGGTGTCGAATCCGTTACTCGACACCGCTGCTTGATCAGGTTGATTTGTAGATCTTAGAAAGGACTTTCATCTACCTGAGCTTGAGCGGCCTGCACGCCGACTGCAATGGCTTTCAGCACGCCGGCTTCCACTTCGATTCGGAATTTCGCTCCGTTCTCGATAGGAATGATCTGCATACGTGCTTTATCTTTACCATTGGCAGATGCTGCTGCCGCTGCTGCCTGTTGCAATGTTGGATCCTGTGCCTGTTCAGCTGCAAAGGTCATAATCTTGCTCGCTGAAGCTTCCAGCTTGAACGACTCTGCTTCTGCACCTTTATTAGCGGCTGAAGCATCAATCGCTGCTTTAAGCTTATCGAGATTCCCTTTGCCGGCACCGAAGTAAATGTGATCTGCACTTGTACCAACCGAAATGTCGAAGGATTCTCCGAAGACGGCTTGAAGTTGAGGATCAAATGGTGGCACTGGGACACTCAAGGTATGGAAGGACGCTCCGGCATGCTTAAGTGCATCGAGTTGAACGGGTGGGAAGGATGGATCCTGTTCCTTTGCCGTAGCAACTAACTCGCGGAATACTCCGTCAAGTGAATCAGCCTGAGCAACTCGAGCAGCGCCAATCACTGCGACGCCATTGGACAAATCGACACTTCCTGCCATATCAACTTTTCCGGCAGCAACTGTTCCTTTAGCAACATCCACTAACGTAGTAACCGTTTTAATCGCCAGTGCGCGTAATTCGTCACTTGGAATATTCGGGTCATTCTCTAATTGGCTCAACGCCTGATTTCGAACGGTCTCAAACTGAGCCGTCGCCTGAGCAGCTTGAATCGGGTCAATTTTACCAGCAAGTGATACGGTGGCGGCGGCGCCATCGTTGGTGAATCCTGCCAGGTCCGTCGTTACATCACTGTAATCGACAGTCGCTGCTGTTTCGGATCCCTCTTTGAAATCAAAGCCCATATCGAAGTAAACCGATTGGGTTGTCTGATCGATGTTCAGCCCAAGCACAAGCGACTTCATATCATTAATCGCTTTTTGCATGTCTTCCATCGACTTCAGAGCCTGAGCGCGACGTGCTTCAAAAGCCTGTTCGTCTTCGCCTGGAAGTGGCTGAGCTGTGGAAGCCTGAATACCAGCCTGAATCTGGCTCATGGCCAGTTGCATAAAGACTGGTGGAATGGCATCAATATTCCCTTTAATTGCAACATCGTATTCCTTATCCAATCCACCTAGTAGAGGAACTGGATCTGCGGGAGTGTTGGCCAAAGCTGTCTTATCGTTTGAGATGAATGCCCAGCCAGTTGCTTTCTTGACATAAATCGGTGCGGCACCGGTCTGTAAAACGATCAGGCCGTCGACTTCCTGTCCCGTAATGCCAAACAGGGCCAACATACCGATCAGCTGATCCGCGTTGTTCGTTGGCAGGAAGCCAAGCATTTTCGCTCCCAACACTCCGTCAGACTGGACAACGATTCCAATCGGCTTGGTCGTATCGAACATTGTGGCGAATTGCTGACCCTGAGCCTGGATCATGGCGGAGGCACCAGGAGGGCCCACCAGATCAGCCACCCAGCCAATATCCTTGGATAGGTCGTTGTAGTTATTAATGGCTATCACTGCCATCGGCTTAGCCGACGGTGCTTGTGCAAAGGCGGGGGCAATCCCCACAGTCATGACCAATAAGACGGCCAGCCATTGTTGCTTAATTCGATTTACCATCAGGGATCTCCTGCAGTCAAAAAATGGGTCATTGTTCTACCTGCCGCTCTCTTTGAATGGCTTCCGGCAAATCAATGAATTAATTGTATTGTTAAACCGAGAACTCGGTGTCAGCATCCATGCCGAGCATGCTACTCTGTAGCGGTCTGATACTACCTACTCGAGATGAATCGGACGACAGTACGTAAACCGTATGCTCTAGTACTCTTTCAACACTGTGTTGCTGCTTAAGTACCTGGAATTTATGAAATTAGTTTGAATGAACGGTGGTTTAGCGTTCGCGGTAGGTAATACGACCTTTTGTCAGGTCATACGGAGAAAGTTCGACACGAACTTTATCGCCTGGCACGATACGAATAAAGTGCTTACGCATACGACCGGCAACATGTGCCAATACTTCAGCGCCGTTCTCTAGTTGCACGCGAAAACGAGTATTCGCAAGCGCCTGAGTCACAGTACCTTCCACTTCTAGTGCTTCTTCTTTTTTGTTCATTCAGGTTCCCAAAAAGTTAGGGGATTCGTGGTGTTAGAGGCTACTAACCCCAGTTTGAAAAGTATTTCTATCCATTGAGTTTACGGGACAGGATAGAGTATCACCAGTCGGGAATTGCGAAAAACCGTCGATTATGAAACTGAAGGAAGTCCCTTTTTCAGGCTCTCCAATACATCCTCGGTGGGCTCAACCCCTACTGACAGA
>CALKCC010000245.1 GCA_938082855.1 uncultured Pirellulaceae bacterium
AAGTTATACAGCCTAACGAATCTCGATGTGGATCATCGCTGCCGAGTTTGGGTATGTGAAGTGATGAATTATCTTAAGCATGCTAATAAACGCCCTGAAGGTGACCGAATCCTGATCCTCGAAGACACCAATAAAGATGGGATCATGGACAAACAGAAAGTTTTCTATCAAGGGAACGACGTCGACTCGGCCATGGGGATCTGTGTACTTGGCAATAAGGTAATTGTCTCAGCGACTCCCAAAGTTTTGGTATTCACCGATATAGATGGCGACGATACTCCGGACAAAAAGGAAATTCTATTTGATAGAACCGGGCAACCTCAGCATGACCATAGCGTCCATTCATTCATCTTCGGACCGGATGGAAAACTCTATTGGAATTTCGGCAATACAGGCAAAGCGGTTCGCGACGCCCAGGGCGATATTGTCAAAGATGTAACGGGCGAAGAGGTCGTCGACGACGGCAAACCGTATTACGGTGGAATGATCTTCCGATGCGATATGGACGGTTCTAATTTCGAAGTTCTCGCTCACAATTTCCGCAATAACTATGAAGTGACGGTCGACTCTTATGGGCGTATGTGGCAGTCAGACAATGATGATGATGGCAACAAAGGCGTACGAATAAACAACATTTTGGAATATGGTAATTACGGTTACCGAGATGAACTAACAGGCGCTGGTTGGCGTCAGGAACGCACGGGGATGGCTGAAGAAATTCCCCTACGCCACTGGCATCTAAACGATCCCGGCGTCGTCCCAAATCTATTGCAAACCGGCGCAGGGTCCCCCACTGGCATTACTATTTATGAGGGCGACCTACTGCCCCAGCGGTTGCAGAATGAAGTGATTCACTGTGATGCCGGGCCGAATATTGTTCGAGCCTATCCTGTCAAAAAGGCGGGGGCAGGATTCACGGCAACCATAGATAACGTCGTAGAGGGAATCGACAAATGGTTTAGACCCGCAGACGTATGTGTCGCCCCAGATGGGTCATTGTTCGTAACCGACTGGTACGATCCGGGGGTTGGTGGACACAACATGCAAGACCTCGAACGTGGACGCCTTTTCCGAATTGCGCCGCCCGATACTGCCTATTCATTCAATGCAATTGACGTATCAACTGTCGATGGTGCGATTGCTGCTCTCAAGTCACCCAATCTGTCAGCTCGTTATCTCGCATGGAATGCACTGCATGACGCTGGTGCCAAAGCCGAAACAGCATTGCAAGAATTATTTGAAAATGGCAAACCTCGTGAAAAAGCCCGAGCATTATGGCTGCTCGCGAAGATTGAGGGTCGCGCCGGCCATTATGTCAAACTAGCCTCAGATCATTCCAATGAGGATATTCGAGCGATGAGCGTTCGTATCGCAAGGCAATCCGACCTCTCACTTGTGGACCTCGCGTCTTCCCTTCAGGACGACCCGAGTCCGCAGGTTCGCCGCGAAGTTTTAATCGCGTTGCGTTTTGAGTCCGGAGTAGAGGCAGACACCATTTGGGCCCAGCTTGCCAAGAAACACGACGGCAAAGATCGCTGGTACCTAGAGGCACTCGGAGTCGCAGCCGACCTTCATTGGGAGGGACGCTTTAAGGCCTGGTTGAAACTAGTCGGCGACAACTGGAATACTCCTGCAGGCCGGGATATCATTTGGCGAAGTCGTTCTAAACAGGCCCCTGCATTACTCGCAAAAATACTCTTGGATGAGAAGACATCAGAGGACCAGCAGCCCCGTTACCTTCGCGCATTTGATTATCATGAAGGCCCCGAGAAGGACGATGCATTAGAGGCAATACTCCTAGGAATGTAGAACAAATGAACCGAAGTAGCACTATTGTTTTCCGGATTACATTCACGTTCCTGCTCTTTATGACTTCTGTTGTTTCAGATCTACAAGCTCAGGATGCTGCCCGAGATAAGCTGGTCGTGGAAACATTAATTCGGCTAAAGCGATTTGATGTTTCCGGGAACGAAAAGCTACGCGGTTCTGTTACCCGCCATATGGAGACGGTCAAGGGAACTGACAAGTACAATGAATACGCCGAAGCCTTTGGGATTTCCGCGGCCATTCCTGAATTAATACGGTTAGGTATCGAAAAGCCGGGGGAGACTATCGGTGTAAATGCCATCAGGATTGCACTAAAGCTCGGCGGCCGAGAGTCCATCGATGGAGTCCTCATTGGTGATGATACAGCCAAGTCTTTAGCTGTCATTGCTGCTCTAGGGCAGGTTGGCAATAAGGAATCTTTTGATTTACTTAAATCTTCCTACTCTGCATCCCCACGAAACCAACAGGTGCTAACAGCCTTAGCAACAGCTATATCCAAGAGCATCACCGGTCAACGATTTCTGCTCGATCAGTTAACAGCCGATAAACTGCCCATGTCTGTGCGTTTCGCCGTCGGTAACGCACTTCACTCGAGTGCCGATCCGGAAATTCGAAAAACGGCTAAGGAGCTCATCAAACTACCTGCTACCGCAGATTCCAAGCCTCTTCCACCAATCACTGAACTAATCAAAATGGCCGGAGATTCCAAAAATGGCAGCCTCCTATTCGCTAAAAAGGGAACCTGTGCAAAGTGCCACAAGGTAGGGGAACTTGGAAAAGACGTCGGTCCCGCGTTATCAGAAATTGGATCCAAGCTATCCAGCGAAGCTATGTTTACCGCGATCCTTGATCCGAGTGCAGGGGTCAGTCACAATTACGAAACGTTTTCGGTTATTACGATTGATGGCAATATACATACGGGATTAAAGATTAGTGATAC